>JAHYIW010000029.1 GCA_019429445.1 Desulfuromonadaceae bacterium | reverse complement strand
GGTGACAAAAAGAAGGAGCAGGGCAGGATGTCGCAACGGCCACGAAAATTGGGACTGAATCAGGAAAGGCACCAGAAACAGGTGGCTGTAGAGGAAAAGTGGCCTATCAATATGTGCTGGCCTGATGCAATATGTCCAGATCTTTTTGAAAAAAAAGAAAAGAAAAAACAGTACCAGTCCAAAAAGAAAAATGCCTCCCTCGGCCAGCAGTTGTAAATATTCGTTATGTGCCCAGAAAGTTGACTTCATCGCCTCAAAATTGACAAATCCAAGCAAGTCGTGCGAGGCCGGGCCATAGCCGTTCATAAGAAAACGATAGTTATCCAGACCAACGCCCAGCCACGGGTGATCAAGAAAAATCAGGATCGCGCTGGTCCAGAAAACAAACCGGCCATCAGGGTTGATACCTGTATTTGAAAGTGAGCGCGTCGCTACAAATTCCTCAACACCTGTAGTAAATGTCAGACGGGAGAGAACAAAAGCCACACAGAGACACCCAAGCAACCGAAAGAACTCTTTTCTCGAATCGCAATCATCAGCGAGATACCGCTTGCTGGCAACCAGCCAGAGAAGAAAGCAGATGAGCAGAAAAAGCGACAGCAACCCGCCCTTGGAACGAGTCAAAAAAAATACGCAGGCGACCGCCAGAAAAGGCAAAAAACGCAGAGATTCGAGGATCACAGACCGACACCGGGGGGCCAGTGAAGCATGCAAATAACGATAGAAATAGGCAAGCAGCGTTAAGGTCAAAAAAAGAGCAAAAAGGTTCGGCTGTCCATAAGGACCGCTGATTCGGCCCTCCCCATCCGGGGGAAGCAGGTAGGGAATCAAGGGGGCATGAGTCGGACCACAACTGTGATAGTAGACATATTCATAGAAACCGAGAAGCGCGCCCACTAACCCGAAGAATAATAAAAGATCAATGATCAAAAGAGGAAAGTCATGCCGCATTCCGGAAATATGGACAATAAGAAAAAACAGCAGGACATAAAGCAACAACACCGCTGTCATGAGTAACGCCCACGACTTGTTGAAAGCAAATGTTGAGCTTAAAAACACCAACACAAGTCCACCTGCCAGCCATAAGTGAACTTGCGAAATATTGACACAGGAGGTGCGGGTGATAGAGCTTCTGCTTACAACAAAAACAAAAAAAGCAACCAGAAAAACCAAAAATACCCTGCCACTCATCCCCCAAAAAGACGGATTGAGTAACTGCGCCAGAAACAACGTCGCAACGACAACAATAACAGGGAACGAAAACTTTTCGACTGGAGAACTCATGAACAGATCCACATACAGTTACGCAGAACGACTACTGATTCAGCCCCCTTAAAATTGAAAAGCCCTTCATAAAGAAGGGCTTTTCAATCAGATTTATAAACAATCTGTTACTGGGCGACCCAAGCACTAACCGGACCTGAAGGCCATGCGTCTTTAGACGCTTCAATAATAGGAATCGTCGTCAGAACAGTCGAGGTCGGCTCACCTGGCTTATATTGCGTCGTCATAATATTGGTCAGATTCTGGGCTGTGGCGTAACCTGCGTTGCCGCCGGAATGAACACTGGCCACAACATACCACTGTGCGGTAGCCGCAGTATCTCCCGGATTAACATAACGAACTTCAACGCCCTTGGAAAGACCGATTTCTTTCTTGACAGGTGTGCTCGTGCCGATATTAATTTTTCCTGCGCCCTGCACAGTCGTAATATCTTCTGCCAATGCACTCGACACGAAAAAGAGTGCGGAAACGATCATAAGACCAGTCACCAGTTTATTATTACGCATTTTTATTTCCTCCATTAGCTCATTAATTAGGTCAAATCAGTAGGGGTAGTAGTACTGATCGGTGTAGTAACCTTCGACCGTGGTCTTGATCGTCTTCAGGTCACTCTGGGCAGCCGAGTTGAACGCTTTCTGCCGGTAGGATGCGAACTGCGGGATGGCAATCGCCGCGAGGATACCGATGATCGCGACAACGATCAGCAGCTCGATCAGGGTAAAACCCTTTTCATTCTTTCTGAACTTTTTCAACATGTTAAAGCTCCTTTCGTTAATGAACAACAACCCGACGGCATTGAATGTTTAAATTTTTGCGCCGGCACACTGGTTTTAAGTTCGTTGCATACACGTTCGATATATTAGCAAGCAACATACCAAATTGCAAGTGACTCCATACGATCAAAAGCAAAAGATCTTTCTCACCACGAAGGCACGAAGAACACGAAGAAAAATCGTTTATAATCAGATGGTTGTCTTTGTGGACGGGTGATTTTTTTGACCTGCATGGAAGAGTCTTTTAAATATTGCAGCCCCACCCTCCCCCGCTAGCGTGGAAACGTGAGACAAAATTTGTCACTTTTGAAACACAAAACGTCACAATTCACTCCGCCTCCTCTTCCCGATCCAGATCAAACTTTTTGATACATTCATTGAACTGTAACTATTCACCTGCCCGTCCAAGGGGCGTCATCCACGAGTGATCCTGTCGGGGATCCTGACGTTCAACCTTGAAAACCCTGGATTCCGGCTGAAATCTTGCCGAAATGACGCGCGATTTTTCGCGGCTAAAAGCCGCTCCCACAAAAGAGCTGAACAGTCACCAAATAACTTACATAGCTTCCCTGCGTCCCCCGTCCCCCTGACTGAACTTGACTTGTATGCTAGCAACTGCTAGCATACTGAAAAACACGAAAGGGGTACAGTTATGACCAGGCAACTTAATTTAAGGGTGGATGATAAATTTGCCGAGAGGCTGGAAGCTCTATCAAAAAAAATCGGCAGACCGATGGGAGCCGTGCTTGAGGCGATTGGCGCTCCGGCAATTGAAGCAGCCGAGGCTGATATTCAGTTTGAAGCAGAAGCACTTGCGGCATGGGAAGAGTATGAGTTAACGGGCGTTTGTGAGTCTGCTGCAAAGATTGATGCCCGGTTCGATCATGCTTTAGCTCGGGCTAAGGCTGTTATGGAGAAGAAAAGAGGATGACCCGGGAGGTTGTCGCCACACCTTTGTTTGCTCGCCGATTGAAAGAATTTCTTGACGAGTATGCTGAATTGGGTGCGGTTCGTTTTGTGGAACGCTTGCAGCAAAGCTACCGGTCAATGGTAGAGAATATTTCCGCGTTTGACGAGATTGCCCCTGCACGACGAAGGTCGGTCCAAGGCAAAAAGATAACGGTGAGGGAATATGTGCTGGATGCCAGCGCCCGAAATTTCCTCGTTCTTTACTGGGTTCCACCTGACCCCGCGGAGCCAATACTTCTTTTAAATATCAGGATCGGTGGGCAAAATCGTTTTTGCTGGAAAGAAGAGCCTTATTGACCGCTCTAAAAGAAATGTTATTTATGCGCTGGCACGATTTTTCTCACCACAAAGAAAACGAAGAAAAACTGTAACTATTCTGCTCACCGTGAAAAAACTTTTGTAACTGTTCAGCACTTTTGTGGGAGCGGCTTTTAGCCGCGAAAAATCGCGCGCCATTCCGGCAGGGGTTTAGCCGGAATCCAGGGGTTTCAGGGTTGAACGTTGAGATCCCCGACAGGATCGCTCGGGGATGACGACCTTTGGGTGGACAGGTGAATCGTTACAAAAACTATTTATTATCATTTGTCAGCCTTGAAACACAAAACGTCACCATTCACTCCGCCTCCTCTTCCCGATCCAGATCAAACTTGGCCAGTCGGTAACGGATCGAGCGAAAGGTCATGCCGAGGCGTGCGGCGGCTTTTTTTCTGACCCCTCCTGTTTCCTGCAACGCGGCGAGAAGTAACGATTTTTCAACCTTGAGCAAGTAGGCGTCGAGATCAAAGCGGTCGGCAGGCAACTGGACCGCCACCTCCAAAGATGCACAGGGGCTTACTAACTCGACCGGCAGGCAGCTTTTCTCGATAACGTTCGTTTGCCCCAATACCAGGCAGCGCTCAACCACATTTTCCAGCTCACGGACATTCCCCGGCCAATGATAAGCGGTCAGGCAGCGCAAGGCGTCCTCTGCGACGACGACATCCTCAGTGTTTCTGCGCGCGCAAAAATATTTGATCAGTTGTGGAATATCCTCTTTTTTATCTCTTAACGGGGGCAGGCGCAGCTCAATGACATTGAGCCGATAATAAAGATCTTCACGAAAACGTCCGGCGGCAACCTCATCGGTCAGGTTCTTGTTGGTGGCGGTCAATAAACGGAAATCGAGCTTGACCGAGCGGCTGCCACCGACCCGGCGAACCTCGCTCTCTTGCAACACGCGCAACAGTTTGACCTGCATCAGTTGCGGCAGTTCGCCGATTTCGTCAAGGAACAGCGTGCCGCCTTGAGCCTCTTCCATCAACCCGGGTTTCTGCCGCTCGGCACCGGTAAACGCGCCTTTTTCGTAGCCGAACAGTTCACTTTCGAGTAAATTTTCAGGGATCGCGCCACAGTTCACGGCAATGAACGGGTTATTTTTTCGCGAACTCTGCTGGTGTATGGTCCGGGCAACGATTTCTTTGCCGGTGCCGCTCTCGCCGGTGATCAGCACTGACACCCGGTTGTCGGCTACCTTGTCAATCAGATCGTAAACCGCAAGCATCGCCTTGCTTTTGCCGACCAGGCCGGAAAACGACTGGAGTTTGTGCAACTCTTTTTTGAGCCGCACATTCTCCTGTTTGAGGGCTTTACGTTCGAGAGCGTTGCTGATGACCAGACGCAATTCATCGTTATCGCACGGTTTGACGATGTAGTCATAGGCGCCACGCTTCATCGCATCAACGGCGTCTTCGGTCGAGGAAAAAGCAGTCATCATCACCACGATCGTCTCCGGAGCTTCAGCTGTGACCACATCGAGCAGTTCAATGCCACTCATCCCCGGCATCTTGATGTCACTGAGAATCAAATCGAAGCTGCCGGAGCGCAGCACCTTCAACGCGGTTAGTGCGTCGGGTGCAGCCGTCACCTGATAGCCTTCGCGCTCGAGCATGATGGTCAAAAATTCTCTGAGACTGGAGTCGTCATCGACAACCAGCAGTTGAAAATTTTGTTTATCCTGAGTCATGGTGAACTCCACTTTGGCTGTCGATCAAAATTGATGCACTCGCAAAAAAAATTGGATGGCCAGGCAAAAATTTCGTCCTCCAAGGCCTGGTGGTTTTTCAGGGGCGAAGGCCTGCATCAGGCAGGTCGAGGTCCTGAAAAACCGGCGTAACGCCGGAGGGCGGAATTTTTGCGACGCCATCAAAATTCCATAATCATGCTGGTACCACCGCCGGGGCGATCAGCAACCGTGATCTGCCCATGATGTGCCTGCATGATGGTAAAAACAGTCGCCAGCCCCAGCCCGGTCCCGGCATCTTTGGTGGTAAAGAACGGCTCGAAGATGCGCTGTTTGAGTTCCGGGGGGACACCGGGGCCGTTATCTTCAACTCTGATCTGCGCCTTGCCGGGATCAAAGGTGATGGAAATGGTGCCGCGATAGTGCAACGCAGCCGCCGCATTGAGCAGCAAGTTCCACAGAGCCTGACAAACCTTCTCCTTATCCAGCGAAAACGATTCTTGAGAAACGGATGAACAGTCGATCTTAATCTCCTTGAAACGCTCGTCAGCATCGACCAGCAGCAACAGCGATTCGACAATCTGCTCGCCGCTAACCGCTGAACGCCGCAACGGGGAGGGCCGGGCGTAAACCAGAAAATCGGTGAGCAGCGTGTTAAGGCGGCGCACTTCACGCATCGTCAATGCCATCAGCCGCGTGTCCTTTTCCGGTATCGACCGATTTTCAAGGAGCAATTGAATCGTCCCGCTGATCGATGCCAGCGGGTTGCGGATCTCGTGGGCAAGCCCTGCCGCCAACTGCCCGACGGCGACCATCCGCGCCGATTGCTGGAGTCTTTCCTCCGAAAGTTTCAACTCGGTCAGATCCTGAAATGTGATAAGCAAACTTAAATGGCCTTCTCCCGGATGTTTGATGAGGGTCGAATTGTAACCCAGCCAGATTTCCTGACGACCTTTCGACAGTATCCGGCATTCGCCACGCTTAACCAGTTTAAACCCTCCGTCAAACGCCTCAAATTCGGGGAAAAGGTCGATCAAAAGCGTGTCGTAGACCTCTTTGAGCTGGTAACCGGTGATCCGTTCGGCGGCGGCATTTAACAGACGAATGCGCCCGGCGCTGTTAATCAGCATCAAGCCGCTGCTGATACTGTAAAGAATACTGCGGTTGAGCCGTTCGAGTTCCTTGTAGTCGATTACCTTTTTTTCAAGGGCACGTTCGCTGCGATTTAAACGGGAGACCAGGGCACCCCCCAGCAAGGCGGTGATGTAGTAGGCTGAAACGTTGAGGAACACCGCATAGACAACTTCGGACAACGGGATTGGACCGGCGGGCGGCACCTGCAAGAAGTCGAGGTAGCCGTAATATTGCAGATCCAGCATGCTCCCGTAAAGGATGGAGGCACCGGAGGCGCACAGCAGCAGTTCTCTGCGGTCGAGAAAAAAACTGTAGCTGACGATCAGCAGGATATAGGCGAACGAAAAAAAACTGTTTATCCCCCCGGAAAAATGGATAAGAAATGCGACGAAGACAATATCCCAGACAACTTGCAGCTGCACAAACAGCCTGAAACGACGGGTTCGTCGCAAAAAAACCGAGGAAAGCAGGGCGTGAATGAAGGAAAAAAGGGCCAACCCATAGAGCGGGAAAAGGTGCGGCGAGGTCCAGAGAAGACCTTCCCGGAAATAAAACAGGAAAGTCCCCCCTAAAAAAATCAGAATGACGGTAATCCTGAACAGCAGCAGCCACTGAAACTGCCGGACGCGGGTCAAAGCTGCGTTCTGGTCTTGCTGTGCCGACATGCAGAAACCTTAACCGCCCGCGGCTCCGGCAAGTTTGAAAATCGGCAGATACATGGCGATAACCAGACCACCGACGGTTGTACCGAGAAAGGCCATGAGCATTGGCTCCATCATGGCCGTCAGGTTGCCGACGGCATCGTCGACCTCGTCATCATAGAAATCGGCAATTTTATTGAGCATGGTATCGATCGATCCGGACTGTTCACCGACGGCGATCATCTGACACACCATCGACGGGAAAACGCCGGTTTTGGTGAGCGGCTCGGAAATGGTCTTCCCTTCGCTGATGCTCTGCCGGACGACATAGATCGCTTTTTCCACAGTCTTGTTGCCGGCGGTTTTGGCGACAATTTCCAGGCCATCAAGGATCGGCACGCCACTGGAAATCATTGTCCCCAGGGTTCGGGTAAATTTGGCGACTGAAACCTTGCGGATCAGTTCACCAAAGACCGGGAGTTTAAGGAACCAGTCGTCCATGATCTCCCGCCCCTTTTTGGTGGCATAAATGCGTTTAACAAGGGTGATAAACGCGAAAACGGCGCCGATGATCACCAGAATATAACTGGTAATAAAGCGACTCATGGCGATGACGATCTGGGTCGGCATCGGCAATGAACCACCGAAATCCGCGAACATTTTTTCGAAGGCGGGGATAACAAAAACCATGATGACAATAATAACCAACGCCGCGATACCGATGATGGTAATCGGGTAGGTCATGGCGCTTTTGACCTGTTTCTTGAGTTTCTGCGCTTTTTCGATATACGCCGCCAGGCGGTTGAGAATGGTATCCAGAATACCGCCGACCTCGCCCGCGGCAATCAGGTTGACGTAGAGTTCATCAAAACCTTTGGGGTGTTTTTTCAGCGCATCGGCAAAGGTGGAGCCGGATTCAACATCTTCCTTGATCTGGGTCAGCATTTTCTTGAAGGTTTTATTCTCCTGCTGACTCGACAGAATATCCAGGCATTGCACCAGCGGCAAACCGGCATCGATCATGGTGCTGAACTGGCGGGTAAAGATGACAAGGTCGCGGGTGGTGACTTTGGGCTCAAAGCCGGGGATTTTGAGTTCAAAATCCAGCCCCTTGCCGCGTTCCTTGACGGCGGTGACCATCAACCCCTGGGCTTTCACCTGGGCACGGACAACATCCTCATTCGGCGCTTCAACCTCGCCCTTGTGAACTTTACCTTTTTTGTCTTTTGCTTCCCACGAATATTTGGGCATGGTTCCTCAAATCAACGCTTCGGTGGTGGCGGGGTGGCGTATCGCTTGATGTGCGCCGCCGGGTTGGCAATCATCTGTTTCAATTCGTCTATATCGCTGGAACGTGACATGGCCGTTTCGAGCGTAATCTGTTTTTGATGCAGCAACATGAAAAGTTGCTGATTCATCGTCTGCATCCCATATTTATCTTGTCCCATCTGCATCTGTGAATAGATCTGATGGATCTTGTCTTCGCGAATCAAGGCCCGGATCGCGACATTCGGCACCATGACTTCGAGCGCCAGCGCCCGCCCTCTGCCGCCAACCTTGGGCACCAGGGTTTGTGACAGGACCCCTTCGAGAACAAATGCAAGCTGGGTGCGCACCTGTTGCTGCTGATTGGTGGGGAAAACGTCAACCACCCGGTTGATGGTTTGTGCGCAAGAGTTGGTATGCAGGGTCGCAAAACACAGGTGTCCGGTTTCGGCAATGGTCAACGCCGCTTCGATCGTTTCCAGATCGCGCAACTCGCCAACCAGAACCACGTCGGGGTCCTGACGCAGAATCGCCTTCAATGCCCGCTTGAAAGAAACCGTATCCCCCCCCACTTCGCGCTGGTTGACCAGGCATTTTTTGTGCGGATGAATAAACTCGATAGGGTCTTCGATGGTGATGATGTGCTCGTGGCGCTCTGAATTGATCGCATCGATCATCGCCGCCAGGGTGGTCGATTTGCCACTCCCGGTCGGCCCGGTGACCAGTACCAGTCCCCGGGGCTTACTGGTAATCGCCTTGACCACCGGCGGCAAACCCAGATCGTCGAAGGTCAGGATTTTAAACGGAATCAGCCGGAACACCCCGCCGACCGCGCCGCGCTGGCGAAACAGATTCCCCCGAAACCGCGCCAATCCCTTGACACCGAAGGAGAAATCAAGTTCGTTCTCTTCTTCAAAGCGGCGCTTCTGATCATCGGTAAGGATACTGTAGCAGAGATTCTTGGTATCGTTGCCCGTCAGCGGCGGCAATTTGAGCGGGGTCATGTGACCGTCGATACGAATTTGCGGGGGAGACCCGGTGGTGATATGCAGGTCGGAAGACCCCTGTTCGACCATGGTTTTGAGCAATTGATGAATTGTCGCCATTTAATTTCAGCCTTATGTGATGGCGTCGCAAAAAGTCCGCCCTACTGCGTTACGCCGGTTTTTCAGGACCTCGACCTGCCTGATGCAGGCCTTCGCCCCTGAAAAAACACCAAGCCTTGTCGGACAAAATTTTTACTTAGCCATCCTTTGAGTATTTGCGAGGAAATGGCTCAGGTATCAGCAACCGTGCAGCGCCCGACTTCCTCGATCGACAAAACGCCTTCCTGGAGTTTGGTTAGCGCCGACTGGCGCATCGTTTTTACGCCCAGCTTCATTGAGGTTTGTTTGATCTCGGCGGTATTGGCTCCCCCCAGAACCATTTCCTTGATTTCCTCAAACATCGGCATGACCTGATAGATACCGACCCGCCCCTTGCAACCGGTATCGTTGCACACCGGACAACCGGTCCCTTTGTAGGAAACATAGCTGTCGACATCGGCCTCGGGTACACCGGCTTCGATCAATACTTTTTTGGGAATATCTTCCGGTTGTTTGCACTCCTGACACGTCCGTCGGCCGAGCCGTTGTGCGGTGATCAGGTTGACGGCGGATGCGACCAGAAAGGGTTCGATCCCCATATTGAGCAGACGGTTGATGGTACTTGGTGCATCATTGGTGTGCAGGGTCGACAGCACCAGGTGCCCGGTCAAGGCCGCCTTGACCCCGATCTCGGCAGTTTCAAAATCGCGAATCTCACCGATCATAATGATATCCGGATCCTGACGCAAAAATGCCCGCAGTGCCGAGGCGAAGTTGAGCCCGATTTCCTCGTGCATCTGCACCTGATTGATGCCGGCAAAGTTAAACTCGACCGGATCTTCGGCCGTCGATATATTTTCCGAGACCTTGTTCAGCTCCGACAGTGCGGAATAAAGCGAAACGGTCTTTCCTGACCCGGTCGGGCCGGTGACCAGACACATGCCGAACGGTTTGTGGATTTCCTTCTTGAACCACTCCAACGGCTTCGTTTCATACCCCAGTTTGGTCATGTCGAGTTGCAGATTCGACTTATCGAGCAACCGCAGGCAAATCTTTTCACCAAACAAGGTCGGCAGACAGTTGACCCGGTAATCCATATCCCGGTCTTTGCCAAGTTTGATTTTGATCCGCCCGTCCTGCGGCAGGCGACGCTCGGCAATATCCATTTCCGCCATGATCTTGATCCGCGAGGTGATCGCATTTTTCAGCTTCATCGGCGGCTTCATCACCTCGTAGAGCATCCCGTCGATCCGGTAACGCACCCGAAACGACTTTTCATACGGCTCGATATGAATATCCGAGGCGCCGCGTTTAATCGCATCGGTCAGAATCAGATTACATAATTTAACAACCGGGGCATCTTCGGTCGCTTGCGCCAAAGAACCGACATCAACCTCTTCATCGCCCTCGATGACCTCCATGTCGATGTCTTCGAGATCGTCCATGACGCTGGCCAACGACGCACTCTGATCGTAATACTTGTCAATTGCGTCCTTGATTGACGCTTCCGGTGCGACCACCACTTCAACGTTGTAACCGGTCATGAACTTGATGTCGTCGATCGCAAAAATATTCGACGGGTCGCTCATGGCGATGATCAGGGTTGAACCGGCACGGTTGATCGGAATAATCTGGTATTTTTGGGAGACGTCGGCGGGAACGGCAGAGATAACTGCGGGGTCGATCTCGAATTCACTCAGATTGATCGACGGGACACCGTACTGGCGTGACAGAAACGCCGCCAGCTCTTCTTCCTTGATATAACCGAGTTTAATCAGGCTGGCACCGAGACGACCACCGTTCAGCTTCTGCTCTTCCAAACCTTTTGAAAGCTGTTTTTCGTCGATCAGACCGTTGCGAACCAGCAGTTCGCCAAGTCGGTTGGAGGCCATACCGTCACATCTCCTGAAATTCTAGAACATTCAATATCATCAGTCCGGCGTTAATAGTATAAAATCGCATTGAACCTGTCAAGGAATAGACAGGCCCGGGGGAACACTGCTGCCGACCAAAACCCTTTTGTCGCTAGCATCGTGTCACCCCAGATATTCATGATATTCAATAATTCGCGCACCCTGTAACAGCTCTTTTGCCCGCGCGACATCCATGGCAATTGCCTGGGTCAATGCATCCGCATCGGCAAAACGCTTTTCATCCCGCAGTCGTTCGATAAAATAAACACGCAGCGCTTTTCCATAGAGATCGGCATCCAGATCAAAGAGATGCGCCTCAATGGTGTAACGACCGGCGTCAAAAGTCGGCGTACTGCCGATGTTGACGACGCCATCGTGAATCGACCCGTCAAGACAGACCTTGACCGCATAAACACCGTCGGCCGGGATCAACTCTTTCTCCGTGGTCAGGTTCGCGGTCGGAAAACCGAGTTGTTTGCCGCGCCCGACACCGGCGACGACCGTTCCCTCCAGATTATAATGACGGCCAAGGTAGGCAACAACCTCCGCCATCTGCCCGGCACCGACCATCCGCCGAATGCGGGTCGAACT
Source organism: Desulfuromonadaceae bacterium (assembly GCA_019429445.1). Lineage (NCBI taxonomy): Bacteria > Pseudomonadati > Thermodesulfobacteriota > Desulfuromonadia > Desulfuromonadales > Desulfuromonadaceae > Desulfuromonadaceae bacterium. The sequence continues at coordinate 23,882 of JAHYIW010000029.1, read as the reverse complement.
GTAAACTTCATCGTCAATACAGACCGGTTTGGCCACTTCGACTCCAAAGCGATACTGCTCACCAAGCCGCGCTAACAGTTCAATGTCGCCGCGGCGTCCGGCCCCGAAGGCGTAATCAAAACCGACGATGATGTGGCGCACACCGACCTGTTCAACCAGCACCCGGGAAACAAACTCCTCAGCGGTCAATGAACTTAATGTTGCGTTAAAAGGAAGATTGAGCAAGACATCAACCCGCGACGCGGCGATCAGGCGTTCTTTCTCGTCGCGGGTATTGATCAAACGTGGCGCACGTTGCGGGGCGATGATTTTAAGCGGATGCGGATCAAAGGTCAGCACCACGGCATCACCGTCATACTCGGCGGCGCGGGTCACGACCCGTCGAAAGAGTTCGCGATGTCCAAGGTGCACGCCGTCGAAATTACCGATCGTCATGACCGGATTGCGTAGCGCACCGGTCACATTCTCCAAAGCTCGAATGATCCGCATCATCTCACCATGGTAGCGTGGTGACAAAAGAGGTCCAGGCAGCGTTGACAACAACCCTCTTCAATCGACCACCAGTGAAAAATCGATCTGGCGGCGATCAATATCAACCTGCGTAACCGTTACCCGGCAGGGATCCCCCAGGGCGAAGATGCGCCGACGGCGGGTGCCGACGAGGCGTTGTCGCTCCGCCTCGTAGAGGTAATAGTCGTCATCCAGATCAGCAATTTTTATTAGACCGTCGATCAGAAACATTTCCAGCTCGACAAAAAACCCGAAAGGCTGAACGCTGGAAATCACCCCCGCAAACTGATTCCCGGTGTGTTCAGCCAAAAATTGACATTTCTTCAACCTCAGCATGTCGCGCTCTGCCTCCATCGCCCGTCGCTCACACAGTGAGGTTTCTTCCCCCAGCCGTGCCAGCTCTTTTCCTGCTGCATAGCGACACGTTGCGCCGCGCAGTGCGGCGCGCAACTGACGATGGATAAAGAGGTCAGGATAGCGTCTGATCGGAGAGGTAAAATGGCAGTAATGTGATAATGCCAGCCCGAAATGGCCCAGCGGTTCTGGAGAGTAGCGGGCCTGGCGCATGGCTCGCAACAGCGCCCGATGCAAAATATGTGCTTCAGGCTGACCTGCTGCCGAGGCCAGCAGCTGTTGCAATTCAAGCGGAGTAACGTCACCGGCAGCGACAGCGAGTCCGTAATTGAGATAGGCAGAAAACTCCCGAAACTGGTCAAGGGCGGCAATGGTGGGCGGTTCATGCACCCGATAAAGCACTGCAAACTGGTGATCCACCAGAAATTTTGCCGCCGCCTCATTGGCAACCAGCATAAATTCTTCGATCAAGCCATGGGCAATCGTCCGCTCACTGCGTATAATCTGTTCGGGGCGACCGCGCAGATCGAGAATAATTTCAGCTTCGGGCAGATCAAAATCGATACTGCCACGGCGCCGCCGCAATCTTTCCAGTCGGCCTGCCAGCTCCGCCATTAGCGTGAGTTGCGGACGCAATTGAGCCACCGCCTCACGCACAACGGCGGCGGACAAACAGGCAAAAACGTCGGTATAAGTCAGGCGCGCCTGGCTGCGAATCACCGCTTCATCAAAACGTGCGGCAAGGGTTTCACCGCTCGCTGACAGCAAAATTTCGGCGACCAGCGCCAGACGGTCAACCCCCGGTTGCAGTGAGCAGATGCCGTTGCTCAATGCCTCCGGCAACATTGGCAGGCAGGCTGCGGGAAAATAGGCACTGGTTCCTCGGCGGCGTGCTTCAAGATCGATCACTCCCCCCGCGTCGACATAATGAGCGACATCGGCGATGGCAACCAATAATCGCCAGTTGCCGTCAGCTTCACGGGTCGCCAGTACCGCATCATCGAAGTCTTTGGCGGACTCTCCGTCAATCGTCACCAACGGAAGATGCCTGAGATCGCGCCGCCCCGCCAGCTCTTCTTCCTTCACCACAGAGGCAATCTGTGCGGCGGCCATAATGACCTCAGCCGGAAACTCGGTCGGCAGCTCAAAACGGCGGGCGATGCGGATCATTTCGATGGCGGGATCTGCCGGATCACCCAGCACCTCGATAATCTTTCCACGCAGTGCAACGGTCCCGGCACGGGGAGGGAGAATTTCTGCGACAACCACCAGACCATCACGGGCCGCCTCGCGCTGGTCCGCTGCAATCATCACCGGCTGAGACATGCGCGGATCATCCGGGATCACATGACTGGTGCCGGATCGTTCGTAATAACGCCCGACAAGCTGCGCACGTTTTCTGGAGAGGACCGCGTCAACCCGGCCACGCAACCGCCCGGACCTGCCCGGTGCGCCGAGCACCACGCTCACCTGGTCACCATCGATAGCACCATGCAGGTCGCGGCCACTGACGTAGATATCGTCTCGCCCCGGTGTGGCGACAAAGCCAAAGCCATCGGGATGCACACTCAACTCCCCCGCAACGCACTTACCGCGACGGGGCACCGCGTAACGCCGGTTCCCGAGCAGAACCAGTTGTCCGGAGGCGAGCAACTGGTCGAGTGCAGTACGAAGATAACTCCGTTCCCGGCTTGAAATCCGCAACATCCGCTGAATGTCTTTTAAGGAATGAGAGCGTCGGGCACTGACCGGAAAAAGACGCATGATATCAGCTGAAGTAATTTTCTTCATCGCATCAGTCCCCGACACCCCTGCATGGTGAGCTGCATCCGGGCAAGGATTCAAGAGGCAGCAAGGGCACCAAGACCACGCGCCCAAAGATGTTTGCCGAACTTCCAGTAACCCGCCACATTGTTCAGTCGTGAATCCTCAAGCATGACGTCAGACTGGAGGAGCTGTCCGTGAATCAACGGCTGGAGATATTTGGCCAGCACCGCGCCACCACCACCGGTAATCACAATCGCGTCGATGTCCCAATCATCTGCCCACAGTCGATCAACCTCGCTGGCCACGGTATTGGCCAGTTGTTTGAAGACCTGATCGACCAAATTGGTCAGTTCGTACTGCTGCCCGCGAATCTTGATTGAACCGGTTTCGACTGCGTTGTAAAGGCGGTAAAGTTCGACATTAACCCCGCTTTTTTCGCGAATCTTCCCGGCAATCACATTAAAGGCACGGGAGATCCCGGAGTCGGTCGTCCGGCTGCCCCGCTCGGAATAACGCATCTTGTCCGCAACGGTGTAGTCCGAAGTACGAAATCCGACATCGATCACGCCAATTTTTTCATGCACCAGCCGCTTGTCCCCCAACTCACCAAGATCGTTGAGCATCAGATTAAACATCGAACCGAACGGCTGGGGAATAACGCGCACCTTGTTGATATTGATCGTCTTTTCCTGCCGCTGTCCATTTTCATCGATCAAGGCGATGGCGTGGTTACCCTGCAAAATTTTGGCGAGATCGTTTTTGTGCCGTCGGTAATGGCCAATCGGCAAGCCGGTGACCAGATTCACCGGGATGTGGCTCCCGGCCAGGCGGGCAGCCGCCGCCAATGCCAAGGTTTTGGCAAACTGGGTCACAAACTGGTCCTGATCAAGGGTAAAGAAGCGCACATCACTCTGGCGCTCCGCCAGCTCACCGACAAAAAAAGACGCCCCGTCAACTTCGATCTGGAGATGTTCCTGCGCGGCACTGCCGGCAAGGATCTGTTCCTGAAATTGCAGTTCTTTCGCCTCGCCGAAAACCGACTTGTAAATCAGCGTATCACGGCCATTGGTTGCCTTGGTAAAACCAAAACCAATATCGATCCCGAGAATATCCACAGTGCCTCCCGTATCCAGCATAAACAGAAAAAATGGCTGTAAAATCAGAATATTAAACGTAAACACTATATGTCAATCAGCGCAGACAGACAAGCGAAATTCTGCACATAAGCGCCGGATTGTGCATTGACAAAGAAGTCAATTCACCTGATAGTGCAACAAAATTAGAGAAGGAGCACTCCATGGCACGGATTCCCGTTGTTGAACAAGATGATTGCATCGGCTGTGAGGTCTGCACGCAGATCTGCCCCGAGGTCTTTTCGATGAATCATGCTATCGAAAAATCGACTGTCCACAATCCCCAGGGAGCGTCAGCTGAAAAAATTGAGCAGGCCATGGACAGTTGTCCGGCGGCCTGTATCTACTGGCAGGAGTGAAGGCGACACCAACACACTCTCCGGATCACCTTTTGGCCGTCTGCAACATCAGGAAGCTCTACGGCTTTTCCTTCCTCAAGATGTTCCTGCTGCCAATGGCGATTATCACCCTCTACTGGCAGGATCGGGTTGGTCTCAGCCTGACTGACATCATGGTTCTGCAAGGGGTCTTTTCCCTCGCCACCCTGCTCTTCGAATACCCCTCTGGCTACATCAGTGATCGCATCGGTTACCGCCGTGCCCTGCTGATCGCGTCCGGCATTGGTGTCTGCGGCTGGGCGGTCTACACTATCGCCGATACCTTTGCCCTGGTGATGGTCGCGGAGATTCTGCTCGGCGCGGCTTTCGCCTTTATCAGTGGTTCTGATACGGCGCTGCTCTTTGAGTCGTTGCGCTGGACCGGGCGGGAAGAGGGCTATGCACGGCACGACGGGCGCATGGCCGGTTGGGCCCAGACCGGCGAGGCCTGCGGGGCACTCTTTGCCGGAGCGGTTTACGCCCTCTCCCCGACCCTCCCCTTTCTGCTTCAAGTCGGCATCTGGACGCTGGCGTTCGCGGTGGCCCTGACCTTATGGGAGCCACCGGTCAAAAGCGAGCACCAGCACCCCAACCATCTGCGCGCGGCCGGTGAAGTTATTCGCTACGCCCTGCATGACAACCGGGCTTTGCGCGCTTCCCTGTTGCTCACCACCCTCTTCGGGCTGGCCTCCTTCTATCCGGTCTGGCTGATTCAACCGTATCTGCGCGAAGCAGGGACCCCGCTCATCTGGTTCGGTCCGATCTGGGCCGGAGCAAACCTCACCGTGGCGCTCTTTTCATTTCTCAGTCAACGGGTTCATTTTTCATTGGGGGATAGCAAACTGGCACTTCTCTGCGGGGGATTAAGCGTGGCAGGTTATCTCATCCTCGGCTTTTACGGCGGAATATTCTGTTTTCTCGGCTATTATCTGTTGACCGCCATGCGCGGCCTGCAAGGTCCGTTTTTGCGGCATCATCTGCAACGCCACAGCAGCCGTCATAACCGGGCCAGCATCTTGTCTCTCAAGTCGCTGATTTTCCGTCTCGGCTTTGTTGCCACCGGCCCGCTGGTCGGCGTTGGCGCGGATCGCTACGGCATCGCGACGGCGTTTCTGCTCATCGGCGGCTGCCTGACCCCGATCCTGCTGCTCCAGTTGCGCGATTTCCGCCGGCTACGCTGAAGCGCCGCGCGCCGCGCCGGCGATCACCGCCTGTCCGAGCGCCACCCCGCCGTCATTCGGTGGCACCAGCGCATGGGTCAACACCTCAAAACCGGCCGCTTCGAGCAAGACAACAGTGCGCTCGGTCAGGTAGCGGTTTTGAAAAACGCCGCCGGACAACGCCACACCCTTAACCCCTTGCGCCGCGCGAACCCGCACACAGGCGGCAACGAACAACTCAGCCAGCCCATTATGAAAACGCGCACTGATCGTCCCCGCCGGGGTGCTGGCCAGGACGTCGCTGACCACGGCGCGGATCACCGGCAATGAATCAAAAATCATCCCGGATTCCGTGGTGATGATGGCAAAGCTGTAGCTTTCGTTTTCAGCACCATTGATCGCCTGCTCCAGCTCCAGTGCCGCCTGCCCCTCGTAGCTGACAATCTGGCGCAGACCAATCAGCCCCGCCACGGCATCGAACAAGCGCCCGCAGCTGGAGGTGAGCGGAGCGTTGATTCCTTGTGCCAGCATCTGCAGCAGAAGCTTCAACTCTCCGCCGGAAAATGCGCTGCCCAGCAGCGGTAAATCGGGCAGGTCGTCACCGTAGGCAGCAACCAGCGCACTCAGCGCCATGCGTCGCGGTTCTCTGCTCGCGGCATCGCCGCCAGGCATCGCCAGCGGGCGCAGAGAGCCGAGGCGGCGGAAATCGCGGCAATCGCCGAGCAACAGTTCCCCCCCCCAGAGCGTAGCGTCGGAGCCGTAGCCGAGGCCATCACAAATAATGCCAATGGTCGGCGCAGTGACCCCGTTTTCTGCCATACAACTGACCAGATGAGCGTGATGATGCTGCACCGCGATCCGCTCTACACCATCAAGTTGTTCAGCAAAGCGCGTAGTGTAGTAATCAGGATGGAGATCGTGGGCAACGATGGCCGGTTCGACCGCGAGCAGGGTTTTGAATGCGGCAATCGCCTGTTCAAAGCCATCACAGGCGGTCTCGTTGGCCAGATCACCAATATGCTGACTGAGGTACGCTGCGTCGCCGCGCGTCAGGCAAATCGTATTTTTTAATTCCGCCCCCAGCGCCAGAACGGAGGGTTGTCGCTGCGCCAACACCACGCTGCGCGGCACATACCCGCGCGAACGACGCAACAGCAGCGCGCGCCCCGCCATGGTGCGGACGATGGAATCATCGACACGCGTATGAATGTCACGATTGTGACTCAGAAAAAAATCGGCGACCGATCCCAGTCGCGCCCGCGCTTCAGCGTCACGGTAGGCCATCGGCTCATCGCTGAGATTGGCACTGGTCATCACCAACGCTTTAAACCCGGCGGTGAACAGCAAATGGTGCAGCGGGGTATAGGGGAGCATCAAACCAAAGGTGTTATTACGCGGCGCCAGCAGCGACGACAAACCATGGTCCGCACGTTGCGCCAGCAAGACGATCGGCCGTTCAACCCCGCCAAGAAGCTTCTCTTCAGCCGCGTCGAGGCGGGCAATGGCGTGTGCCGCGGACAGGTCGGCAACCATCAGCGCCAGCGGTTTTTCGTCGCGCGTTTTGCGCCGCCGCAGTTCCGCCACCGCCACATCATTCGTCGCATCAACCGCCAGATGGTAGCCGCCCAGCCCCTTGATCGCGACAATCTTTCCCGCCCTGAGCAGTTCGATCGTTGTGGTTAACGGCTCGGCAAGTTCCCCCCCTGCGGCACTGTGCAAACGTAATTGTGGACCACAAACGGGGCAGGCATTCGGTTGCGCATGAAAGCGCCGTGAAGCGGGATCCTCGTATTCAGAGCGACACGCGGGGCACAACGGAAAATCGCGCATCGTCGTCAATGCCCGATCGTAGGGAACGCCGGTGACAATGGAAAAACGCGGTCCACAATTGGTGCAGTTGATGAAGGGATAATAGTAACGGCGGTCGGCAGGATCGAACAGTTCGTGCAGACAATCGGCACAGACAAAGGTGTCCGGGGATATTTCCGCCGTACGCGCAGCGGCATCTTCACTGGCACGAATTGTAAAGCTGGTCGCGCCGGTCGCTGCTTGTTCGATCACCTCACAACGATCGATGCGCGCCAGGGGGGGCAATTCGTCAACCAGGGCAACGGCGAACGCTTCGAGCTGCGCCGCCCTCCCCTCAACCTCGATCGTCACCCCGCGACTGTCGTTCAACACCCAGCCGGTCAATGCGTGAGCAGACGCAATACGGTAGACAAAGGGACGAAAACCGACCCCCTGTACTGTACCGCAAATAATAAACTGCTTGCGTATAATCATCGTTGCGGGGGAGGAAGCGTCACCCCTGCTCGGCAATACAGCGCTCCGCCAAAGCCACTTCATCCTTGCTGCCGATAAAAACCGGAGCGCGCATGTCGATGTTGTCCGGCACCATATCAAGAATCCGCGATTTTCCGTTTGAAGCCGCGCCACCGGCCTGCTCCATCAGAAACGCCATTGGATTCAGTTCAAACAGGACGCGCAATTTTCCCTCGGGGGTGTCGTTTAAATGAGGATAGAAGAAAATGCCCTTCCCCTTCATCAACACCTGATTGATATCGGGAACGAAGCCGCCACTGTAGCGCAATTTGGAGCCACGGGCCTCAAGTTGCTCGACAAAGCTCTGCACCCCCGCCGTATACTTGTTGCGCTGGCCGCCGGGCGAATAGATACTGCCGCTCGCACCGACCTGAATATTTTCGCGTGTCAGGGTGTATTCCATCAATTGATTCATATTGAATTCATGCACCCCGTCACCGGTACTCAACACCAGCGTCGTGCGCGGTCCATAGAGGATATACATCGCCGCCGCCTGATTGCATCCCGGCTGCAACAAATCGCACCCGGCATAGATCGAAATGATTGTGCCGACCGCCAGGTTGACATCAACCAGCGAAGAGCCGTCAAGGGGGTCATAGGCCACCGAGAACTTCCCTTCGCAATCGGGAGACAACGGAACAATCTCCGGTTGTTCCTCAGACACAATATTGGCAACCACCCCGGAATGCGCCAGCCGCTTGCGCAAAATACGGTCGGACAGAACATCCAGCGCCAACTGCTCCTCACCATAAAGGTTCGAGGTACCGGCCACGCCGAGATCACCGGTACGGATTGAATTAACGATATATTTTGAAGCGTCAGCGATCTCGCAAATGACCCGGGTCAAATTCCGGTCGACATCGCGTTCACGTAAAAAATGCCTCAAATTAATTTGAAATCTGGTTTTTCCTGCTTCGGCCATTGACCCGCTCCTTGAAAAGTGAAATGAAGAATAAACGTGTAAACGGAGGCAGTTTAAAACAAAACACGGTACGGGGCAAGCAAGAAGCAGCACCGGCCAGCGCTCGATGCACTACTTTTCAGTGCTTGACGACACGCCTGATCCTGCTATGATGTAGGCTCATTGTTGTCTAAAATGGAGGAAATAAATGAACGATTTCAAGGATTACAAAGAAGAGTGGAAAGAGTCGACGGAAAAGTTATGGGAAGCGACGCGCAATACATTCAAATCAGCGACGCATCGTGCCGGTCAGTACAAAGACATCGTGCAAAAAAAGATCGACATGGCCTCGATTCATAAAAAAATCACTGCCGCTCATACCGACCTGGGAAAGTTCATTGACGACGCCCGCACCGCGGACAAGAAAAACATTCTCAAGGACGAAATGGTCAACGCAATTTTTCAGCGCATCGACGACCTGAAGCAGGATGCCGCCAGGCTCGAAGAAGAAATTCAAACGCTGCGCGAAACGGAACCGGTGCAGGAACCGTCGACCAATAAGCCGACGCCCACCAATTCCGCAGCGGAAGAGCCGCAAGATCAGGAGAAGTAGATTCACTGCTGAATCGTCGCGTTGTTGACATTTTCCGGGCCGTGCCACTGCGCGGCCCTTTTTCTCTTCATCAACGGAGCGCTACTGTTGCCGAAGGCGTGCGATGCTTGAAATTACCCCGGACATTACCCTCCCCGAGAGTGAGATTACCTTCAAAGCGGTACGTGCTCAAGGTGCGGGGGGACAGAACGTCAACAAGGTTTCCAGCGCGGTGGTGCTTTTTTTCGACATTAACGCATCATCTTTGCCCGCCGTCATCAAGGCCCGCCTGTTGGCGTTGAGCGACCAGCGCATCACCAGTAGCGGGACGATCATCATCAAGGCCCAACCCAGCCGCAGTCAGGAAATGAACAAGGAAGACGCGCTTGACCGCCTGCGTGCCCTGATTCGCGACGTAACCGTGGAACCAAAAAAACGGCGCCCGACCAGACCGACCAACGCCTCAAAAGCACGTAAAACAGACGCAAAAGTTAAAAAAGGGCACATCAAGGCGTTACGCGGGAAAGTTCGCGAAGATTAGGCCGGGAGGATTTCGATGCAAACTGATCTGCACGATCGTTACGCAAGAATCGCAACCGCACTCGCTGAAGCATCCACACTCATTGTTACCGCCGGGGCCGGCATGGGGGTCGATTCCGGGTTGCCTGATTTTCGGGGCAGTCACGGCTTCTGGAACGCCTACCCCATCTATGAACAGCTCGGCATCAACTTTATCGGCGCCGCCAATCCAGAGCATTTCGACCGCGATCCGGCCTTCGGCTGGGGCTTCTACGGTCATCGCACCAATCTTTATCGCGCGACTGAGCCCCATCACGGCTTTGCGCTGCTGAAAGACTGGAGCCAACGTTTCAACCTTGACACCTTTGTTGTCACCTCCAATGTGGACGGACAATTTCAGAAAGCAGGCTTTACCGAGGACACCATCCTCGAAGTCCATGGCTCGATCCACCACCTGCAATGTACCACTCCCTGCTCATCGAATATCTGGCCGCACAATGAAGAGATTCCGATCAATAGCGAAACAATGCGTGCCGGGCACATCCCCGCCTGCCGTTACTGCAAAAAAACGGCCCGTCCAAATGTTTTGATGTTTGGCGATTATGCGTGGATTTCAGACCGAACCGCCCGCCAGGAGGAACGTTTCGACTCTTTTTTGCAACGCAACCACAACCGCCCAACGGTCGTCGTCGAGCTCGGCGCGGGGACGGCTATTCCGACCATTCGCTTCCTCAGTGAACGTCTCGGGGAACACCCCGATGTTCTGGTCGTTCGCATCAACCCGCGTGAATCCTCGGTCGCACCACCGCATATCAGCTTACCGGTCGGAGCGTTGGCGGGGCTGGAAAATATCCATGCTTTTCTTGACGGACGTATTTCTCCCCAAAAATCGCTTGAAAAGACCTCATGATCTCGGTTATATTTCGCTCATGTTATTACTTTTCGGATGTCGTTCACCCCACAACGTTTTCATTTGAAGGAGGAGGCTTTATGGTTTTCAGCAAACGTTTCACGCTCCAGATGCTTGTCATCGTCATTGTCCTGTGCGCCGCCCCGGCGCTGGCACTCGACACGTTTATGGTTGGTCCCCGCGCCATGGGAATGGGCGGAGCCAACGTCGCCTCGGTCGACAATAATACCGCGCAATATTACAATCCCGCCGCCTTTGGTTTCTTCGGCAAAATGGATGCTAACGGCAAAAAGTTTGCCAGCGACAACAACAACCTCGGTCGTAAAGACTGGGGGCTGGCGCTCAGCGCGGCAGGGGGCTATCGGCTAACCAACGAATTTGGCACCTATCTGGATGAATTGGCGGATATCGACTATCAAGGACTGAGTGACAACGGTGTACAAAATGCCAGTGACCTCGCCGATCTGATTAACCTGGTCAGTAGTATTTCAGGTCTGGACGATGAAGGGAACGCTGTGATTACCAGCGTTAACGGCGGCCTTAACTTGCGCATTGGCTCATTCGGTATCGGCGTTCACAGTTTTGTCCAGGCCGCGGGGCAGGTTCTGAATGTCGACACTGTAAATCTTGGCTTTGCTTCGACGCTTGGCTATAATTCTTCCATTCTGAGTACGAAGATCATCACTGCCGAGCCAGGAGATGGTCAGCAGCTCGTCATTACGTCCGCCATGGGAGCACAGTTGATCTCAGCGGGCTACAATTCAGCAGCGATCCAGTCGCTCGACTATGTCGCGCGCCAGGAAGGAATCGACCTGGCGACGTTGACTGAAGCGGTCAACCTGCTGTCCAACATCGCTAATTTTGCCGATGGGAATACAGTCACTGACCCCGAAACCGGGCTTCCGGTTACTGGCGGAAGCCTTGCAAACAACACCACCACCGTTCAATTGAACGGTTTCGGCCACGTCGAAGTGCCCATCACCTACGGTTTCACCTTCGGTGAAAACTTCGCCGCCGGGGTGAATTTCAAATTGATGAGAGGCCGTGTTTACGGTACCCAGGTGCTCGTCTTTGATGAAGATTCCGGTGGCGTCATGGACGATGCTGAAGATGATTACAAGGAAACCACCTCTTTCGGTGTCGATCTTGGGCTGATGGCCCGTTTTCCAATGCTCAACATTGGTCTGGTCGGACGTAACCTCAATAAACCGGAATTTGACGGCTTCACCAAAACCACACTGCTGTCTAACGGTCAGACGGTTACCGCGACCTATGACGACGTTACCCTTGATCCCCAGGTTACCGCCGGGATTGCTTTTATGCCGTTTGAAACCCTGACCCTCGAAGTTGATTACGACCTGACCAAGAACGACACCATTTTGACGCGTCCTGGCTACACCTACCAGACCCAGAACCTGTCGGTCGGGCTGGAGTGGGACGCCTTCCGTTTCCTTGCTCTGCGCGTCGGGGCGTATCAAAACCTGGCCGAAAGTGACGCCGAGCTGAATTTCACGGGGGGGCTTGGTCTCAACCTCTGGGCGGTGCGCCTCGATATTGGCGGTGTTTACTCCACCGAAGAGGTTGAATACGACGGCGACAAGGCTCCCAAGGAGTTGCAAGTTGCCGGGATGCTCAGCATTGACTTTTAATGATTTGTTTGCGGTTTAAAAAAAGCCCCCTCAATCGAGGGGGCTTTTTTGTTTGTTTCATCTCTGATGCACTCGCAAAAACTTATGGGATGGCTAAGCAAAAATTTCGTCCTACAAGGCCTGGTGGTTTTTCAGGGGCGAAGGCCTACATCAGGTAGGTCGAGATCCTGAAAAACCGGCGTAACGCAGTAGGGCGGACTTTTTGCGACGCCATCATCTCTGCTTAAAGAATCACCAGTTGTTCGTCGGAATAGGTCAGATGACGCAGGCCATCATCTTCCACCCAGAAGGTATTCTCGATCCCGACTGCGCCCAGACCGGGGAAAACGGCCTTCGGTTCAAACGCAAACGTCATCTTGCGTTCCAACGCCTGGTCCTTGAATCCTCGGGCGATAAAGGGGTATTCATCAATCTCCACCCCGATGCCGTGACCGATAAACGATACCTGCGCCCCGGCAGAGCCCATGAAATAGTCTTTGTAGCCAAGTTCACACGCCAGGGCGTAACATTCATCATAAATTTCTCCCCAGATGGCGCCGGTTCTGGCAATCGCCTTCAATCGATTCTGGATCTGGTACATATCCTCATAGGCCCGCAACAATTGATCCGGCAAACCGCCAATACAGAAGATGCGCGTCTGATCAACCAGATAACCGTCGAAAGCCCCGGCAAAATCGATGGTGATCGGTTCATTGGCGCAAATCTTCTTGTAACTGCACCCCTGACCGAAAGAGGGATTGAGTCCGAGCCCGCCGAGCGGGGTGTCGATATAGGCGGGGACGGCACTGTCAGCGCCGGAGAAGATGTGACCGTAGAACAGTTCGGAATTAAACCCGCGCATGCGGGTGATCCCCTGGTGCCCTTGCCGACGCGCCGTACATTCGAGTTCGGCGGCCAGCTCCAGATCGGTCATGCCGACGCGAATCACTTCCCTGGCCCGCTGACAGACGCGATCGACCTGCAAGGCCGCGTCCTTCATGATGTTGATTTCGTAATCCGATTTGACCGCACGTACCCGGCGGATCAACGGCGTGGCGTCAGTATAGACACAACCGGGCAATGCGGCCTGCAGTCGCTGATAAAGAGCCACCGGCAACACATCGAGCTCCAACCCGGCAGTCTGCGGGAGGGGCAGGCCGAAATCGCCGAGAATCCCTGGCAGATCGCGCGGGCTTTTCAGCGGCACGACGTGCTCCAGACCACACTCCATCCGCGCCCGGGCGGCATCTTTGCGCACCATGTAAAGCGGTGCGCCGCTGGCCGGGACATACAAAATCCCCTGCTGAACCGTGCCGGTAAAATAAAACAGATCGGCATTCTGCAGCATCAGCACCGCGTCAACCTCAGCACCGTTCATGAATCCCTGGAGTTTCTCAATTCGCGTGGCCAATTCCGTCGCCGGAGTGATCCGCATTACAACCTCCTGATCTTTATTCATTGATTTGCAGCCATGGACGCGTCAGCCGCGCAAAAATTCAGCAACAAACCACATCCGACCAACCTATTTTGCAAGGGGGCGCAACGTCCCCAGATACGCCTTGATTGCCGACTGGTCCTCAGCTGACAAACCAACGAACTCCAGCCCCATCCCGACAGGATAGTGTGATTGTTTACGCTCACTGGATGAATTCACCCAGACAACGCGCGCGCTGCAATCGATCGGGGCAGCCAGCGTTGCCAGTAAAAAACTTAATCTGATTTCCGCGCCAACCGGTTCGATATGGGCGACTTCGATGAACATCCCCTGCTCGCTGATATTGAGCGAATAACCACGCATCAACGGGGTTCGGGACGAAGAGAATTGAACCGGCAGATGCCCCGAATAACGCGATGATTGCCGCAGTGGGACATGAAGAAACTTGCCGACAGAACCCAGAAAGCGGTTGCGATCAACCGGCTTGAACAATATTTCGTCACATTTTGCCTGAAGACAAAGCTCAATATCCCGGTCATTGCCGTCTTGAGTGACCATCACCACCGGGATAAACTTTAATGCGACATGCTCTTTGATACGGCGGCAGCACTCGTCACCATTCATCTTCGGCATGAAAAGATCCATAAAGATGATGTCGGGACGTTCACGCTCCGCTACGACCAAGGCCTCCTGACCGTCGTTCGCGGTGAAAACATCAAAATCATCCTTCCGAAAAAATGACTTTTCGAGTTCGATAAACAATTGCACGTCATCGACCAAAAGTACCCGTTTTTTTCCCTCCAACATAATAACGCTCCCCGCTTAGAGCCTATCCAACGATTGAAATCTGTCCGCGAACATGCCATAATCCCGACCGGCTGAAAAACAGCCGACAATCACAAAAACCTGTCAACATGATCAACCTGACCAGTGAGCATCACCGCCATGACTACAGCGTGGGAACACATCCTCTTTTTCAGCATCCTGGCGGCCCTGGCCTTTCTTGTCGGCACCGCCCTGGTCTGGACCAAAGAAGCGTGGTGTCGCCGTAACACTCCAGCATTGCTGGCCTTTTCTGCCGGGGTTATGCTGGCGGTCAGTTTCACCCATATTCTCCCCGAAGCAACGGCGCTGACCACATCAGCCAACTACATCTTTCTGCTGACGTTCGTCGCCTTTTACGCTCTGGAACAACTGCTGGTACTGCACCCTGACCGTGAAGGGCTGTTGCACTCCGACATCGACAAACCGAACAGCCATGACGCTCATTGCGCCAATCCCCACCCGCTGGGCGGTATTGCACTGGTCGGCATGAGTCTGCATTCCCTGCTTGACGGCCTGATCATCGGTGTCGGCTTCGAAATCGACCTGGAAATCGGGATCCTCTCCACCCTTGCGATCATCATCCATAAACTTCCCGCCGGGGTCTCGATTGCTTCCATTCTCCTGCATTACGGCTATCGCAAAGCAAAGGCTCTGACCTTTACCGCAATCGTCGCCTTCTCCACTCCGCTGGGAGCGATCTGTGCCTACCTGTTCCTGAAACACCTGCCGCTCACGGTTCTTGGTATGTTTATGTCGGTGGCCGCCGGTTCATTCATCTACATTGCCGCATCAGATCTGATTCCGGAATCTCACCGGGAGCGAGGAGCCAAGGGAGTGGTCGCCCTGCTGGGGGGGATTCTTGTAGCGTTGGCGGCAGGGGTGTCTCCCTGAGCTCTGTCAACGGGCACAATCTGACTCGGCCCCCTGAAGTTTTTCAATCGCGTGCTTCAAGACCGGCAATACAACGTTGAGGTTTTCACTGACCCCCTTGGGACTCCCTGGCAGGTTGATAATCAGGGTACTGCCGCGAACCCCCGCCAGGGCTCGTGAAATCATTGCGTAGGGGGTTATCTTCAGGCTCGCATGGCGCATGGCCTCAGCCATCCCCACAACCTCGTAATCGAGCAACGGAGCGGTCGCCTGCGGAGTCACATCGCGCGGCGTCAGCCCCGTCCCTCCGGTGGTAACGATCAAATCAAGATGTTCCTCATCACACCACTGCCGCAACTTCGCGGTAATTGCCTCCTCATCGTCCGGCAGCAATTCATAGTGGCTCACAACCCCCACCGGAGCGAGAAGCTCACGTGCAATCCGCCCGCTTTCATCAACCCGCTCACCACGTGAACCTTGGTCAGACAAGGTCAGCACGCCAATGTGAATCATGCCGAGCGATCCTCGCTTACCGGGGCAGCAATCCGCGCAACCCGATCTCCCGCACGAATTGCACCGCCGACCACAACCCGCGCAAAAATTCCTTCACGTGGCATGACGCAGTCACCGGCCTGATCATAGATTGCGCAACGCTGGTGACATTCCTTGCCAATCTGGGTCACCTCGACAACCGCCTTGTCACCCAGCGCCAATCGTGTACCGATCGGCAGCACCGGCAGCTCAATACCACTGGTAGTGATATTTTCAGCAAAATCTCCGGCATGGACATCCAGCCCGGCAGCACACATCTTGTCGATACTTTCCTGTGCCAGCAGACTGATCTGGCGATGACCGGGACCGGCGTGGCCATCGTTGGCCAGTCCGTGTTCAACGATCAACTCGCCCACCGGTATAGACTTTTTTCTTTCCCCTTTGGCCGCACTGCGACAAACGGCGACGATCCTGCCTGAAACGTTTTCCATGAAATCTCACATTTTCCTGGCGATATCCGCGACTTTTTTCCGTGCCGCGTTGACCAGTGCTTGAGAAACACCTTTACTCTTCGCCAACTGCTTCAAATCTTTAAGCGTCAATACGTCCATATATTTGAGTGCTTTAGGCAACGGAGTACGCGGGTGAACAACCAATGCTTTTTTAATTTCCGGGTTTTTGACCCAATCTTTCCCCATGGTGATCAAGCGAATGAGCTCTTCATTTGACGTTTTCAGGCGAGCGACGGCCAACACCTCACTATCAGTGATCCGGGGATTTTTAATCGCAGCAGAGCAGACCAATTTATTTGAGTCTTTGAGAAAAATCGCCCGCCACTCCTTGTCACCGGTCAGTGCCATCTTGATCTTCTCGGCAATCTTCATGGTCAGGGCCTGCTGATATTTGGAAAGTTTTTCATCCTCAGTCGGCTCCCCCTCACTCGCAGTGACGGGGGTCGGCTCAGCATCGTTGTCATCATTTGCGTCAATTTTGGGGATCTCTGATTCTGAATAATGTTTACGCTGAGCATCGTCAAGCGACGGATTTTCAAGCACCTTTTCGATCAGCTCGGGGTAAGTAAAAAACAATTCGTGTTTTTCAAGCAGCGCAACAATCTCCTGCGGAGCCTGTAAACAGACCGCTTCAAGCAGGGTGGGGGGTAATTGCGTGTGGGTGAGGAGTGCGTCAAGGATCGCCACCGAGCGCCAGCGAAAACGGGCCAAAAGGAGCAGCAGCCGGGGATGCAGAGCTGGCTCGGCAACAATCGCAGCGAGCATCTCGTCTTCGGGTAAGTGGCGCAGAGTTTTCCCTGCCTCCACCTTAACCTCGGGATCATTCCCCTGCCAAAGAAGGAGCAAGGCAAGGAGCAGATCGCGGCCATGCAAGTCGAGTTCTGCCCGGGCGGCCTGCAAGCGCACCTGCCGTGAGACACTCCCGGCGACCACACGAGCCACCACCTGCGGCACCTTGATTCCGACTGAAGAAGAGCTTTGTATCACCCGTTCACCGCTTGCTTACCGATGACTGCCAAGTCCACTGACCTGCGCATCAAGCCCTTTCTTGCGGGCTTTGGCCGCAGCCTGATCAGCTTCTTTTTTCTCGACAAACTGGCCAAAGCTCACCTGCTTCAACGTTTTTACAATCGAGACCTCTTCCTCTTCTAGCAGGATCCCCCGCGTGTAGAGATGATCGGCGAAGCGTCGTCCGGTATCGATATTGAAGAAGCTGCCGACATAAACGTGATATTCTGCCCCGACCTGGAGATAAAATGAGTCTGGCGCGACAGATTTAAGCTGCTTGACCCGCGCAACCGCAGCCGCCTTGTCCGGATAAACGTCAGCCCGCAGACGTGTCATGTTGACCGCCTGGCGGACGTCGGTAACAACCGGGTCAAAACCAAGTTTGCGGATGACATTACGCGCTTTTTTCACCGAGTCGGGGATCAGGAAGGTGCCGACCTGCACGGTATAATTCCCCAACTTCTGCTTCTTGACAGCGGGTTTGTCAGCAGACTTGACCGGCAGCACCGTGGTGACCGGCTGTGGTTTGACTGAAGGCACTGCTGTTGTTGCGGCAACCGTTTTTTTAACCATCGGTTGCGACGCAACAGCGGCCACCGGTTGCGCTGGGACCTGCTCTTCAACAACTTTTTTTGTCTCCTTTGTCGGCACCGGTTTGACGACAGCCACCGGCTTTTGCGTTGACTCAGGAGGTTTGGGTATCGCCTGCTTTTGGACTGACGAAGTTTCCGGTTTGGCAATCGCCTGCCGTTTGACCTGCTGCGTCACCGGAGCCTGTTGCGCAGGTTCTGGCATCCCCGGAATAATTCCAAGGTAAAAACTGGCACCGACGCCGAGGACAACCAGCAGGAGCAACAATACCAGCAATCGTGTCTGAGACCCTTTGCCGCCAGCGCCCCTGGACGCTTTTGTCTGCTGCGGTTTTTCTTCTGGCGTCTTCCCAGCAGCAGACCTTTTCTTGAAACTCGGAAATTTCATGGCCAACCTCTGTAAAAGGAGAGGCCGAACCGTCAACACGGTCCGGCTCTCAGCTCATCGTTATTCCTGATTTAATTCGGCAATTAA
Organism: Desulfuromonadaceae bacterium; assembly: GCA_019429445.1. Taxonomy (NCBI): domain Bacteria; kingdom Pseudomonadati; phylum Thermodesulfobacteriota; class Desulfuromonadia; order Desulfuromonadales; family Desulfuromonadaceae; species Desulfuromonadaceae bacterium. The sequence goes on along the minus strand of JAHYIW010000029.1, from coordinate 5,502 downwards.
CTTCGCGGTCAGATGCGAAGGGACTTCCTCGTAGTGTGAAAACTCCATACTGAAAAGTCCACGGTCAGAAGTCATGGAACGCAGCTCCGGCGCATATTTAAGCACTTCTGCCATCGGTACCTGAACGCCAACGACCTGATTGCTCCCCTGCGGATCGACGCCGAGAACCTTGCCTCGCCGGGAATTCATGTCCCCGATAACATCCCCGACACACTCATCGGGAACGGTAATCTCCATTTGCATGATCGGCTCCAGAAGTACCGGAACGGCACTCTCCGAGGCCCGTTTAAAAGCCATTGAACCGGCGATTTTGAAGGCCATCTCGGAGGAATCGACCGAGTGGTGCTGACCATCGTAGAGGGTTACGCGAACATCCTGAACCGGATAACCGGCCAGCATCCCCTTGCGCAACGTTTCCTGAACCCCCTTATCGACGGCCGGAATATATTGCCGCGGCACAACTCCGCCGACAACCTTATCAACAAATTCGTAACCACTCCCCCGCGGTAGCGGTTCAACCCGGATATGGACATCCGCAAACTGGCCACGACCGCCTGACTGCTTTTTATGTCGATAGTGTTGATCGACCGACTTTTTCAACGTTTCCCGGTAAGGGACCTTCGGTTCCTTGAGAATGACATCGACACCAAACTTACGTTTCAATTTCTCAATCGCGACTTCGACATGCACCTGCCCCATCCCCGAGAGGATCATTTCTTTTGTTTCTTCGTCGCGTTGCACCTGCAAGGTCGGGTCTTCCTCCATCAACCGCTGGAGTGAACTCATGATTTTCTCTTCGTCCCCTTTACTTCTGGCTTCCAGAGCAAAGGAAATCACCGGCTTGAGTGCCATCGGACTGGCAAAAACGATCGGTTTTCCTCCGTCACACAAGGTATCCCCCGTGGCTGTTTCCTTGAGCTTGGCAACCGCCACGATATCCCCCGCAAACGCTTCGCTGACCGGTTTTTGCTTCTTCCCCTCCATCAGGAAAAGCTGGGAAATCCGCTCCGTGCATTCCCGGTTGGGATTATAAACTACGGAATCTGACTTCAACGTCCCCGAGTAGATCCTGAAAAGGGTCAGTTTCCCCGTATAGGGATCACTAATTGTCTTGAACACCATCGCCGAAAAAGGTTCGTTCGCATCGGGCTCACGCTGCACCTCCTCCTGCGTTTTGGGATTGATCCCGATCTGCGTGCCCTTGTCAAGCGGTGAAGGCAAACAACAAACGATATAATTGAGCAATTGACGGATACCAATATTCGCCGTAGCGCTGCCGCACACCACTGGAGTAAATACCTGGGTCAGCGTTCCTTCACGCAATCCGTGCAGAATTTCATCGGTGGAAAGCGTTTCTTCCTCAAGATATTTCTCCATCAGCGCATCATCTGACTCCGCTGCGGCTTCAACCAGAATGGTCCGTAGCCGCTCAGCTTCATCACGATATTCCGCAGGGATTTCCGTTTCTTCGTAAGTCCCCTTTTCGTCGAATTGAAAAATGCGGGCCTGCATCGAAATCAGGTCAATAATCCCCTGAAAATCGCTTTCCTGTCCAATCGGCATATTTATTGCCACTGCCCGGGTGCTGAGCGTTTTTTCTATATCATCAACGGTTTTCAGATAATCGGAGCGTTCGCGATCGAGCTTGTTAATAAAAACCATCCGCGGGACTTCAAACTCCTCCGCCCATTTCCAGAGGGTTGAAGTCTGGGCCTTGACGCCGTCAACCGCCGAGACAACCAAAACCGCGCCCCCCAGGATGCGCAGACAATTTCGGGTATCATGGAGAAAGTTCGTATAACCGGGGGTATCAACGATATGCAGATCATGATCCTTCCAGTGACAGTGATGCAGGCTCGAACTGATCGTGATCCGCCGCTTCACCTCTTCCGGTTCAAAATCCATCGTCGAAGTCCCGTCATCGACATGCCCCAGGCGGTCAGTCATGCCGGTATTGAACAGAATTGCCTCGGTCAACGAGGTTTTCCCCGCGTCACCTTGCCCGACAATACCAAGATTCCTGATATTAGACGTCTCGATCTTTGCCATGCTCGCTCCTTTCATTGCATCCCGCAAGGGACATTCAATAGAGAAAATGAGATGGATCCGCTCCTTGCTTCACATTACAACTGAACGCTGGTCTTCTTCCGGTCATGAACCGTCAAGTATTCTATCATTCGCCGTTCAGGGTGTCAAAACGCTGTTTGTTCCTCTGATAAATAATTCGCAACCCGTCCAGCGTCAGATCCGCATCAGTCACGCTGATCGTTCGTGATGCGGCGACAATCACTGCGGCCAGACCGCCGGTCGCCACCGTCAACGGCTCATCAGGTAACTCCCGCTGCATGCGTTCAACGATGCCGTCCACCAGACCGACATAGCCGTAAAAAATCCCCGACTGCATGCTATGTTCAGTATTTTTACCGATCACCTGCGGCGGACTCTTGAATTCAACCGGTGGTAACTGGCGGGTTCGAGAAAAAAGGGCCTCGGCTGAAATACCGAGACCGGGAGCAATGGCCCCCCCCTCAAAGCAACCGTCCGCAGAGATACAGTCGAACGTCGTCGCGGTGCCGAGATCGACGATGATCAGGGAGCGACGATATTTTTCATAGGCGGCAACAGCATTCACCAGCCGATCGGCGCCGACCTGACCCGGGTCATCATAATGGATTGGCATGCCGGTCTCAATGCCGGGGCCAACCACACAAGGGGAACAGTTGAGATAACGACGACAGAGCGTTTCCAGCGTTTTCACCAGCGGGGGAACAACACTGGAAATAACCACCCCGTTCAAAGCAGAAAAGTGCAGAGCCGATAGTTGGAAAAGTTGGTGACAAAGGGCCGCATATTCGTCAACCGTACGCGAAACATCGCTCGTCACCCGCCAGCGGTGAAGCAGCTCATCATCACGATAGACACCGAGGACGGTATGGGTGTTCCCAACATCAATAACCAGCAGCACGCTTGTTCTCCCCGCGAATGATTCGTTCAATGTTGATGCACTCGCAAAAAAGAATGAGATGGCTAAGCAAAAATTTCGTCATACAAGGCTTGGTGATTTTTCAGGGACGAAGGCCTCCATCAGGTAGGTCGAGGTCCTGAAAAATCAGCGTAACGCCGTAGGGCGGATTTTTTGCGACGCCATCAATGTTGTTTCGAAAGACCTTCCAGATCACTACAAGCGCCGGACATCACCGGCAAGGATGCGTTCCCGTGGACTTGCTGCCGTCCGCAGCAGCAACGCCCCGTCACTGTCCAGGCCAGTGACGGTACCACGCCGCAAGATACCACGACAATCAACTTCAACCTCACTCCCGACCAGATCACAGCCCTCCTCCCAGGCGCGCAATACCGGCTCAAATCCGTCCTGCAGGTAGTGCTGATACCAGTGATCAAGCCTTTGCAGCAATCGACGGGCGAAAGTCAGTCGCAAAACCGGGGTCCCGGTCTCCAGCAATACAGATGTTGCCGGATAACGTAAATCGGCAGGGAACTGGTCTGCGGTCATGTTGAGATTCACCCCGATACCGAGGATGACAAAGTTGACCCGCTCGGTCTCGGCATCCAGTTCGTTGAGCAGTCCGGCGACTTTTCGGCCCAGGAGCAGAATGTCGTTCGGCCATTTCATGGTCGGCAAAAGCGCCCCGCAGGCGGCAATCGCTTCACGCGTGGCAACCGCCGACAAAAAAGTCAGCTGACTTGCCTCAACCGCCGGGATCGGCGGGCGCAGCACAATCGAACCATAAAAATTCACCCCGGCCGGCGAAACCCATCCTCGCCCAAGGCGACCGCGACCGGCAGTCTGACGATCAGCAATCACCACCGTGCCGTCAGCACACCCCTCTTCCGCCAGTCGCCGCGCCTGTACATTGGTCGAATCGATCTCCTCAAAACAAACCAGTTGCCGCCCGATACGGGTGTTGCCGAGATCCGCCGCCAGTTCATCGGCGGCTAATAAATCCGGCGTTTCCAGGAGCTGATACCCCTTCGAGCTCACCGCCTCAATCTGGTAGCCGCGCTGACGCAAGCGATCAACCTGCTTCCAGATCGCCGCGCGCGTCACCCCCAGTTCACGGCTTAACAGTGCCCCCGAAACAAACCCCGCAGGCTGTTCACGAAAAAGTTTGAGAATCTTGCCGGAAAGATCGCCGCGCGCCATCGTTGGCTGATTCAATCAAAAAGCAGGGAAATATCGACGGCTCGACAGGAGTGCGTCAAGGCTCCTACCGAAATAAAATTGACGCCGGTCTCGGCGATATCACGCACCGTCTCAAGATTGACGCCCCCCGAAGCTTCCGTCAAGGCGCGTCCGGCAACCAGCTCCACCGCCTGTCGCAACGTCGCCAGATCCATATTGTCGAGCAGAATAATATCTGCTCCACCATCAAGGGCCTGTCGAACTTCATCCAGATCTCGTGTTTCAATCTCAATCTTGAGTGTGTGCGGAGCATAATCTTTCGCCCGCTGCAATGCCGCTTCGATGCTTCCCGCAGCGGCGATATGATTTTCCTTGATCAGAATGCCGTCGTAAAGGGCCGTCCGATGATTGCGCCCGCCCCCCATCCGTACCGCGTATTTTTCAAGGACGCGCAATCCCGGGGTCGTCTTTCGCGTATCGACAATCGCCGCTTTGGTCCCGGCCACCGCGTCAACGAAGCGGCGCGTCAGCGTTGCAGCTCCGCACATTCGCTGCAACAGGTTCAGAGCAACGCGCTCCCCCTGCAAAATTGATGCGGCATCCCCCCTGATCCAGGCCAGAACATCCCCCCGGCGCACTTGATGGCCATCGCGGGTCAATGGCTCATAGTCGATAGCGCTATTTAATGCCTTGAAAACCTTCCCCGCAACATCGATTCCGGCAAGAGTAAAATCGTCCTTCGCCACCAGTTCAGCGCGCGTTTGTGTCGTGGGGGGAATCGTCGCGATTGTGGTCAGGTCACCACCACCGATATCCTCGTGCAAAGCATTACGAATAATCTGGTCAACTAGTGTCATTTTTGCCTCTGAATATGAAAATCATGAGTAATTTTTATAGCATAGAGGGAACATTCGTCGCAACACAAAAGCCGTGCGGAAACAAAGTCAACACCTGCGTCCGGTCGTCAGACAGGTCTGATTTCGAGCTTTTCAGCCAAGGTCGTATTTGCCGTTTGCAACAGTTCCTCGCTGGCAACCACTGCCACCGCGCTGTGCTCCCGCCCGGCAACCAGATAGTGTTCAGCCACGGCAACGAGATGCTCGTGATCGACGTCAAGAATGGCGGCGCGCATCTGCTGGCGCAGTTCACACGTCAGCCCCTGACACTGATTGGCAAACTCCCGCGCCCCCCGTCCGCCCGGCGAGAGCGGGCGATCAAGATCAGCAAATACAGCGATGATCGCCTCTTTGATAGCGGCGTCATCAAAATCACCGCGCGCCGCCCAGCGGGCCGCAGCATCGTAAACATCAAGGGTACGCTGCACATGCGGATCACGATAGGAAAGGAGTGAAAAGGTCCCC
>JAHYIW010000028.1 GCA_019429445.1 Desulfuromonadaceae bacterium | reverse complement strand
CGTTAATCGCATCAATGAAGTCAAGGGCGGATGCAATCCCGTCCCGCTGGAGAGGAAGATAACCGCCGACAGCGTCGTTATTCAGTTGGCCGCTCTGGAGCAGGGCCGTCACTATTTCACTCCTTTGCCACGCTAGAGGTACCCCCATGACACTCGCTACGATTGCTCTGAATAATCTCCGACGGCGCAAGGGGAGGGCTGTTTTTCTGCTGATCGGCCTGCTCCTCGGGGTGGGTACGGTCGTGACCCTTTTTTCTCTGACCTCTGCACTCACTGCCGAGGCACAGCACAAGATGGAAAATTTTGGGGCCAACATTATTATCTCGCCACGCATTGACAAACTATCATTGTCTTACGGCGCAATCAACCTGGGCGGGATTACCGTCGATCAGGAAGAAATTCGTGAGGCCGATCTGAGCAAGTTAAGTACGATTCCAAACAGTCGCAATATTGCTCTGGTTGCGCCCAAATCGCTCAGTGCGGTTCAGGCAAAAGGGGAAAGAGTCCTGCTGATGGGGATCCGCCCGGAAAGTGAGTTTAAGCTCAAGCGCTGGTGGTCCGTTGCAGGGCGTGTTCTGCGTAGCGAAGACGAACTGGTCGCTGGCAACGCCGTTGCCAAAAGGCTGGGGTTGCGGCAGGGGGATGGCCTTGATATCGGCGACCGGCACTTTACCGTGACCGGCATTCTCAATGAAACCGGATCACAGGACGATCATCTGCTGCTGTCAACCATCGGCGCGGCTCAGTCGCTGTCAGGGAAAGAGGGGATTGTTTCGTTGGTTGAGGTTGCCGCTTTGTGCGGTGATTGTCCGGTCGAAGATATGGTCAAACAGATCAGTTCCGTGCTGCCCGATGCCGAGGTCAATGCCATTCAGCAGGTGGTGAAGACCCGGATGCACGCTTTGCAGCAGTTTCGACTTTTTTCCTTTGCGGTTGGGGGTGTCATTGTCCTGACTGGCGGTCTTGTTGTTTTTGTGACGATGATGAGTTCGGTCAACGAACGCACGCGGGAGATCGGAATTTTTCGGGCACTGGGTTTTCGTCGCAGTGATGTGATGCGGTTGATTTTGATTGAATCCCTGTCGATCAGTTTTTTTTCCGGCGTGCTCGGATATCTGCTCGGCATGACCGTGACCTGGCTGGTTTTACCATTCGTTGGTGAAGGTTCACATGCCTGGATGTGGCATCCGTTGCTGGCAGTCGGGGCGATCGTCATGGCGATGGGGGTTGGTTGTCTGGCAACCATCTACCCCGCTCTTCACGCCGGTCGAATGGACCCGACCGAAGCCCTGCGGGCACTTTAAATGAAGGAGCTGATATGTCCCTTATCGAGATAAATGCGCTAACCAAGCAATATACCAGCGAAGCAGATTGTGTCGCGGCCTTGAGTGGCATCGATCTCAGTGTCGCTGAAGGATCTTTTCTGGGGGTCGTCGGTGCCTCTGGTTCCGGCAAGAGTACCTTTTTGACAATTCTTGGCGGATTATCGCAGCCGACATCCGGTTCAGTGGTGATCGATGAGATTGATCTTTATCAACTGCCGGGGGAGCGGCTGGCCGATTTTCGTCGTGAATATATCGGTTTCGTTTTCCAGTCATTCAACCTGATTGAATATCTCAACGCGATTGAAAATGTGCTGCTGCCGTTGACAGTCAAGGCGTTGCCCAAGGCAGAAAAGTACGCCCTGGCGGAAGAAGCCCTGGCGCAGGTCGGTCTCGGACACCGCATGCACCATCTGCCCAGTCAACTTTCCGGAGGGGAACAGGAGCGGGTGGCAATTGCCCGGGCATTGGTGAATAAACCACCGTTGATACTCGCCGATGAGCCGACCGGCAGCCTCGATTCAGCAACCAGTCGCGAGATCATGGCGCTTTTCGCGGGACTCAATGCCCAGGGCCAGACGATTGTCATGGTCACGCATAACCTTGAGAACCTCGATTATTTCAACCGGACGATTCATCTGCATGATGGCAAACTGACCGATGATCGTGTTGCCGGGCAGCACTGTCTCGCCTCCTGAATGTGAACCGGTGCCCTGATGCTGCTGATTTTTCTGCTGATACTTGCATTGCTGGTCATTGCCATCGGGCAAGAACTTGATCGCCGCAACGAAGTGACTGAACCTCCGTCAGGAAAATGTCCTGGCTGTGACTTCACTGTCGATGCTGACTGGTTGCTGTGCCCCCGCTGCAAGGAACTGCTGCGCACGACCTGTGTCTGCGGCAAGCATCTACCGGTCTTCTATCGTTACTGCGTCGTCTGCGGGGCGCCGCGTACTGTCCGCGACTGGCGGTGAAGGCATGAAGCGCCGCTCCCGGTTGATTCTTCTTTGCGCCCTGGTGGTCGGGGTGAGTGTCACCGGTTATAATGTGTGGTCGCTCAGTTGCGGTCGTTGTACGTTGCACACCTTGCTGACTCTGGGGCTCCCCGGTTATGTCCTGCTCAGTCTTAACCTGCTCATGGTGGTGATTTTACTGCTGATGAAGAGAGCTCGTGTCATTCGCGAAAGGAAGCTGCAGTGTGGTTGCGGGCTGCGTCTCTACCCCTTTTGGCACTATTGTCCGGCATGCGGCAGCAGAGCGCAGGTGTAGAATATTCATCAAAAGAGTTGTAGACTATTGTTTACATTGATCAATGGTGTATCTGCGCTATGATCTAATCTACTGAAAATAAATGCATTTTTTGATCGGCACAGGGCGTGCTGTATAGATGCCCATGTTACACGTTAGAGGAAGATGATCAAAACCAGGGGATACGTCGCGTTATGAATCACGTTAAGAAGAGCATACATGTTTTGGTTATCGGGTTGCTGTTTCTCATCACGACACCGGCACTCGCGGCTCGTTCACTTGATGATCTGGTCGAAAGTGCACTGCTCAGCAATCCTGAATTACAGGCCGCCAAGGCGCGCTGGCAGATGTTCGGGAAAAAAGTTGACCAGGCAGAGAGTTTCGCGGATCCCAAGCTTTCATTTGCGTTTTCCAGCTATCCGATCGACTCGCTGGCCAGCGACGAGACACCGATGACCGGTAACGATTTACGCATTGATCAGGCTTTTCCGTTCCCCGGCAAGCTGGCCGCAAAGGGAGAAGCGGCGCGGCACCAGGCGCTGTGGTACCAGGGCGTTTATGAAGATGCCCGTTTGCAGCTGGCGGGCAAGATTAAATCAGTCTGGTACCAGCGTTACTATGTCGAGCGCGCGATTGATGTCACCGAGCGCACCCTGCTCCTGCTCGGCGATATTGCCAGGTTGACGGAAACCCGTTATGCGGTCGGCAGCGGTCGGCAACAGGATGTACTCAAAGCACAGCTCGAACAATCACGATTTCTTGACCGGCGTTATGCCTTGCAACAACAACAGGCGTCTCTTGCGGCAGAACTGCGCAGGCTGATCGGGACGGATGAGGGCGATATTGACGTGCCTGAACAACTGGCCATCCACCCGGTCGAGATCGACGCCGCCGCGCTCTACGCGGTTGCCCGTCAGCAGCGTCCGCTGTTTGCCGCATATCAGGCATTGATCGACAGCTACGGTGCTAAACGGCGTTTCGCGTCCCTTGATTCTTACCCTGACTTCAATCTTTGGGTTGGCTATCGTTTCCGCGATGAGGCTCCAGGGGACCGCGTTTCCGGCACCGATTTCATCAGCACCGGGGTAAGTATCAATCTGCCGATTTATCGCAAAAAACGGGTTGCGGCAGTCGCCGAAGCGGAAGATGGAGCAGCGCTGGCGCGTCGTCAACGGACAGATTTTGAAAACAGTTTACGGGCGACCGTGCGCGATTATCAGGCGCAAATTGAAAAGAATCTGACCCAGATCGAGCTCTACCGCAGTGGCATCATTCCCCAGGCCCAACAGGTTATCGATGTCGGATTGATCGCCTATCAGGTCGGAGATTTGACCTTTATCGGTCTGCTTGACAGCCTGTTGACCCTTGACCGTTATCAACTCGGGCTCCATCGTGCCACGGCCGACTACCTGCGCACCCTCGCCCAGCTCGAAGCCACCGTCGGTGGCAATCTCGATTTGTCCACCAATAAGGAGCTGTAATGCGTCCACGTTTATTGATTTTATCGTTACTCCTTGGAACGGCACTGGTCCTCGGCAGTGCCTCGCTGCCCCCTGCTCATCAGCACGTTGGGACTGCTTATGCCGCCGAGCAGCAGTACACCTGTGGCATGCATCCGATGATCATCACCGATGAACCGGGGCAGTGCCCGATCTGCGGCATGGATCTGACCCCGGTGAAAGCGACCGGCGCAGCAGCAGCAGCCAAGCCGACCGGTGAGCGCAAGATCAAGTACTGGGCGGCACCGATGGATCCGACCTATATCCGCGATGAGCCGGGCAAATCTCCCATGGGGATGGATCTTGTCCCGGTTTACGAAGATGAGACCGCGACCGGTACGGTTATTTCCATCGATCCGGTGACGTCGCAGAATATGGGGGTGCGCGTCGCCCCGGTGACCCGCAACGACCTGACGCGGACGATTCGGACGGTCGGCACGGTGACGTATGATGAATCAAGGCAGTTTTCCATTAACAGTAAAATCGACGGCTGGGTAGAACGACTCTATGTCAACGAAACCGGGCAATTCGTGAAACAAGGCGCGAAGCTGCTCGACATCTACAGCCCGCAGCTGGTCAGTGCGCAGGAAGAGTTTCTGCTCGCCCTCAACAATAAATTATCCCTTTCGCGGTCACCTTTCCCTTCGATTGCCGAGAGTGCCGACCGCCTGCTTGACGCCTCGCGGCGACGTCTTGCGCTTTGGGATATCAGCAGCCGACAGATTAACCGGCTCGAAAAAAGTGGCGAGGTGGTTAAAAACTTGACCCTTTACGCGCCCTACGACGGCATTGTGACGATGAAAATGGTCAAGGAAGGGCAGTTTATCAAAAGCGGTATGGAGCTGCTGGTCCTCTCCGATATTTCTCAGGTCTGGGTGTATGCCGATATCTATGAATATGAGATGCCCTGGGTCAAGGTTGGTCAGCAGGGGAAGATTATCTTGCCCTATGTCGGCAGTGAGCCGGTCGAAAGTGTCATCAGTTATATCTATCCGTATGTTGAACCGAAGACGCGCACCGTCAAGGCCCGCTTCGAACTCAAAAACCCTGACTTTATCCTGAAACCGGATATGTACGTCAATGTGCGGCTCGAATCGGAGAGCGTGGCGGGCGCCCTGACCATTCCGGTCGAAGCGGTGCTGCATTCCGGAGAGAAACAGACCGTGTTTGTGGCTCTGGGCGACGGCAAGTTTGAACCGCGTCAAGTCAAAACCGGATTGCAGGGCGAAGCGGGAAATATCGAGATCGTGCAAGGGTTGCTTGAGGGAGAACAGGTCGTTACCAGCGCCCAGTTCATGCTCGATTCGGAGAGCAAGCTGCGTGAAGCCATCGCCAAAATGCTGAAACGCAAGGACCCACCACCACAGACCGGCTCGGGGCAGGGGGCTGACGCCACCGCTGATGATCTGTTTTCGGACGATAAGCCCGCCAACACGTCAGCTGAAAAACTTGATGATCTTTTCAAATAACCCCGCAGAGGGTGAAATATTTTTTGCGGATAAGGGACTGATATGCTAGAGAAAATCATCGATTGGTCGATCTATAATAAGTTTTTGGTGGTCATGTTGACAGTGTTCATCGTTGTCGGTGGCACCTATGCCATGCTCAACACGCCGATCGATGCCATTCCCGATCTTTCCGATGTGCAGGTGATCATCTTTACCGAGTTTCCGGGACAAGCCCCACAGGTTGTTGAAGACCAGATCACCTACCCGCTGACCACCCAGATGCTGGCCGTTCCCGGCGCAAAAACGGTACGCGGCTATTCCTTCTTCGGCCTGTCGTTCGTGTATATTATTTTTGACGACGGCACCGATCTCTACTGGGCCCGTTCGCGGGTGCTCGAATATCTCAATTATGCTGCCGGACGCCTCCCTGCCGGAGTGACGCCAAGTCTTGGCCCGGATGCGACCGGCGTCGGCTGGGTCTATGAATATGTTCTGGAAAGTGACCGGCACAATTTGCAGGAACTGCGTTCGCTACAAGACTGGTTTCTGCGCTACGAGTTGACCAGCGTCAAGGGGGTTGCGGAAGTTGCTGCAATCGGTGGCTATGTCAAACAGTACCAGATCGAAGTCGATCCGGACCGGTTGCTGGCCTACCATCTCACCATTCCGCAGATCAAAAAAGCGGTCCAGCGCTCCAACAATGATGTCGGCGGACGGTTGATCGAAATGGCCGAGACCGAATTCATGGTGCGGGGGCTGGGTTACCTGCAATCGATTCAGGACATCGAGAGCGTCGTCGTCGGTACCGACAGCCGTGGTACGCCGATCCAGGTACGCGATCTGGCCCGGGTGTCCATCGGTCCCGAGTTGCGGCGGGGGCTGGCCGAACTGGATGGTGAGGGCGAAGTGGTCGGCGGGGTGGTCATCATGCGGGTCGGTGAGAACGCCCTCGATACCATCGCGGCGGTCAAAACCAAACTGGAGCAGCTCAAGGCGGGGCTTCCTGAAGGCGTCACCATCAAGACGGTCTATGACCGCTCCGGGCTGATCGAACGCGCGGTTGATACGCTTACCGAGAAGCTGATCGAGGAAAGTATCATTGTGGCCATCGTCACGGCCATCTTCCTGTTCCATTTTTCCAGTGCCCTGGTGGCGATCGTCACCTTGCCGATTGCGATTCTGTTTGCGTTCATCATTATGTATTTTCAGGGGATCAATGCCAACATCATGAGCCTTGGCGGCATTGCCATCGCCATCGGCGCGATGATCGACGCGGCGATCATCATGATCGAGAATGGCCACAAGCATCTCGAACGCGACCGCGGCAAGCTGCCGCACTGGGAGATCATTGCCAATTCCTCAAAAGAGGTAGGGCCCGCGCTCTTTTATTCACTGCTGGTTATCACCGTTTCGTTCTTGCCGGTTTTTGCCCTCGGGGAACAGTCGGGGCGGATGTTCAAGCCGTTGGCCTACACCAAGACCTACGCCATGGCCGGCGCAGCGCTGCTGTCAGTCACCCTGGTGCCGGTGTTGATGGGGTGGTTCATCCGGGGAAAAATCCCTGATGAAGCCAAAAACCCGATCAACCGGATCATGATCCGTCTTTATCATCCGGTGGTCGATTTTGTTCTCAAGTGGCGCTGGCCGGTACTGGTTGTCGCGCTGGCGATTACCCTGACCAGCATCATTCCGCTGAAGCAGATGGGCAGCGAATTCATGCCACCGCTCTATGAGGGGGATCTGCTCTACATGCCAACCACTTTGCCGGGGATTTCAATCACCAAGGCCAAGGAGTTGTTGCAGCAGACCGACCGCATCATCAGGCAGTTTCCCGAGGTGCATCATGTCTTCGGCAAGGTCGGCCGGGCTGAAACCGCCACCGATCCGGCGCCGTTGTCAATGCTCGAAACGACCATCATGCTCAAGTCGGAAGACGCATGGCGCACGCTCCCCAGAGAGCGTTTCTACAGCAGCTGGTCCGATTCCTGGGAACTGTTCAAAAAACCGCTGCGCTGGATCTGGCCCGAAGAGTCGACCATCACCATTGAGGAATTGAAGACCGCGTTGAACGAGGCTATTCAGTTCCCCGGTTTGACCAACGCCTGGACCATGCCGATCAAGACCCGGATCGATATGCTGGCGACCGGCATCAAAACGCCGGTCGGCATCAAGATCATGGGCGATGACCTGGAAGTCCTGTCCGCGCTTGGTGAAGAGATCGAGGCGATTGTCAGAGACATTCCCGGAACATTGAGTGCGTTTTCCGAACGGGTGGTCGGTGGCAACTATCTGGATTACGCTATCGATCGGGAAGCGGTGGCGCGTTACGGCCTGACGGTTGGCGATGTTCAGGATATCATCAAGAGTGCCATCGGCGGGATGAACGTCACCCAGACAGTCGAGGGGCTGGAGCGCTATGCTGTCAATATTCGTTATCAGCGCGACTATCGCAACGACTTGCAGGCGTTGCAACGGGTGCTGGTCCCGATTGCCGGGGGCAAGCATATCCCGATATCGCAGGTGGCCACGATCCACATCAAAAAAGGGCCGCCGGGGATCAAGAGCGAAAACGCGCGGCGCACCGCCTGGATCTATGTCGATCTCAAAGGGACTGATGTCGGCACCTATGTTGCCCACGCCCAAAAGATCATCGCAGAGAAAATCACCCTGCCGGTCGGCTACAATATTGTCTGGAGTGGTTCGTATGAATACATGCAGGCGGCGGCGGCCAAGCTGAAAGTGGTCATTCCGCTGACCCTGCTGGTGATCCTGGTTATTATTTATACGAATACCCGGAGCCTGATCAAAACCGGGATCATCTTTCTCGCCCTACCACTGTCGCTGGTCGGCTGCTTCTGGTTCCTCTACCTGCTTGGCTACAACACCTCGGTAGCGGTCTGGGTCGGGGTCATCGCCCTGGCCGGTATATCGGCCGAAACCGGGGTGGTGATGCTCCTCTACCTCGATCTGGCCTATGATCTGTGGGTGAAAAATGGCCGGATGCAGAACTTTGGCGACCTCACCCAGGCGATTCATCACGGTGCCGTCAAACGGATTCGCCCCAAAATCATGACCATCTGCGTCATCATCGCGGGTTTGGTGCCAATCATGTGGAGTCACGGCGCCGGGGCCGATGTCATGAAACGGATTGCCGCGCCAATGGTCGGCGGGGTGATTACCTCAGGGCTGATGGAGCTCCTTGTTTTTCCGGTTATTTATTTTATGTGGCGCGGCATGACACTGAAAAGAGAGCTTGAACCGACGTCAATGCAGGAGATTCACGAATGAATCAGGAGCGACCTGACAACACAAACCACGGAGGAAACATCATGAAGAACATGCGCAAAATCGTTATTACCCTGGCACTGCTGATTGCTCTGCCGCTGGCCGCGCAAGCGATGAACCATGAAGGGATGAACCACGCAGACATGAAGGGTATGGAAGGTATGAAAATGTCGGCTGACATGATTATGCTGCCGCAAGTCGTTGTTGACGGGGTTGCCGCCACTGCGCACCTCAAGGATGTCAGCAAGGTTATGTCGAAGATGGGAATGGAGCAAACCCATCACCTTATGGTCATGTTTGTTAACCAAACAACCGGTGCAGTGATCGACAGCGGATCGGTCGCGGTGCGGGTGATTAAACGTAGTGGCGACAAGAGTGAACCGGTACGGTTGATGCCGATGGAAGGACAGTTTGGAGCCGATATTACCCTCAGTGGCGGGACGATGTACACCCTGGAAGTCGGGAGTAAACTGGTCGATGGCAAGAAACGCCAGTTCAAGTTCATGTATCATCCCAACTAAGCGCAGCAAGAGCTGACAAACATCTATCGTCTATGTCAGTGTAAAAAAAACGGGCGCGACCGTTACGTTATGGTCGCGCCCGTTTTGTCGTGTGTCAGGTCAGCTCAATTAACCGAGAATCGCTTTCAGATCCGCTGCGGCACTTTCACCGATGGGCTGAATGTTGTAGTTCTCCACCAGGAAGTTGAGCACGTTGGGGGTGATGAACGCCGGGAGTGTGGGTCCGAGACGGATGTCTTTGATCCCGAGGTGCAGCAGGGTGAGGAGGATTGCCACCGCCTTTTGCTCGTACCAGGAGAGGACCATACTCAACGGCAGATCGTTGACGCCGCATTCAAAGGCACCGGCCAAAGCAACGGCAATCTGCACCGCAGAGTAGGCATCGTTACACTGGCCGACGTCAAGCAAGCGTGGAATACCGCCGATGTCGCCGAGATCGAGTTTGTTGAAACGATATTTACCACATGCCAGCGTGAGAATAACGGTATCTTTCGGGGCCTGCTCGGCAAAATCAGTATAGTAGTTACGCCCTGATTTTGCACCGTCGCAACCGCCGACCAGGAAAAAGTGGCGGATATCGCCGCTCTTTACCGCGGCAATCACCTTGTCCGCCACGTTGAGGACCGCGTTGTGACCAAATCCGGTGAGAATTTCCTGCCCCGGATTATCGGCGAAGCCCGCGCCCGCCTCGGCTGTTTTGATCACCTCCGAGAAATCCCAGCCGTCGATATGTTTGACATCAGGCCACTGCACCAGGCCCCAGGTGAAGAGGCGGTCTTTATAGCTGTCGGCCGGTTTCTGGATACAGTTGGTATTAAAGATGATTGCTCCCGGAAATGCCGGAAATTCCTTGGCTTGATCCTGCCAGGCACCACCATAGTTGCCGGCCAGATGGTTATATTTCTTCAATCCCGGATAACCATGGGCGGGGAGCATCTCACCGTGGGTGTAGATATTGATCCCTTTGCCCTCGGTTTGCTTGAGCAGCTCTTCGAGCATCTTCAGATCGTGGCCGGAGACCAGGATGGCTTTACCCGCCTTGGTGCCGAGTTGTACCGGAGTCGGTACCGGATGACCGTAGCTATCGGTGTGAGCCGTGTTGAGCAGTTCCATTGTCAGCAGGTTGATACGACCGGTTTCAAGTGCCAGACCGACCAGTGCGTTAAGGTCGAGGGTCGGGTCGAGCTGGGCGGCGAGTGCCTTGTGAGTGAAGGCATAGACTTCCTCGCTCTCACGACCGAGGATCAAGGCATGATCAGCATAAGCGGCATATCCTTTGAGGCCGAGCAGGATGATGTTCTGCACCGAATTGAGGTCGGGATCAATCGTTTTATTGATCACCCCCTGGCGGGCACCTTGCGCTGCCATGTCGGCAATCGTTGTGCCGGGCTGCCAATCGCTGGCAGCTTCCGGGATGGCCCCGGCATATCCACCGGCCAGCGCCTTGGCTTTGTCACGCATGGCGACGGCTTCACGAATGATTTTGGCAATCGCTGCATCTGAAAAATCAACATTGGTGACGGTGGTAAACAAGCCCTCGATCACAAAGCGGTCGATGGCGTTGTCACTGGCCCCCTTGGCGCGGGCGATGTTTGCCCAGAAACCGATCCCTTTGAGGGCAAAAACCAGCAGATCCTGCAGATCGGAAACTTCCGGTTGTTTGCCGCAAACGCCGATTTTGTCACAGCCGGTGCCTTTGGCCGTTTGCTCACATTGGTAACAAAACATGATTCATCTCCTTTGGTTGGTTTGATCGAATCAGAATTTTATCCGATCGTGGTTGAATTACAACGATTGGACGAACATTTGTCGATTTTAAGCACTGGTTTTTACTTGAAGCAATTTTGATGCACTCGCAAAAAAGAATGAGATGGCTAAGCAAAAATTTCGTCCTACAAGGCTTGGTGTTTTTTCAGGGGCGAAGGCCTACATCAGGTAGGTCGAGGTCCTGAAAAACCAGCGTAACGCCGTAGGGCGGACTTTTTGCGACGCCATCAATTTTAAGTTAATCTAGTCTCGATAAAGTTTGTTATCCTTGACCGAAATCAATAAATGTAAAAAAGGTGAAAAATGAACAGACCACGTCACTACTGGTTGATGAAATCGGAGCCACACTGTTTTTCGTTTGCTGATTTGAGACAATGCCCTGACGGCACCGATTGCTGGGACGGCGTTCGTAACTATCAGGCACGTAATTTCATGCGTGATGTCATGCAGCCGGGCGACGGTGTGCTTTTTTATCATAGCAATATCAAAGATCCGGCGATTGTCGGAGTTGCCAAAATCGTCAGCACCGGCTATCCGGACCATACTGCGCTTGACCCTCGCGAAAAGCATTTTGACCCCAGGGCAACAGTTCAAAATCCGATCTGGGTGATGGTTGATGTGCAATATGTCATTCCACTGACACGAAAACTGACCCGTAACGATTTACGGGCTCATCCCGATCTGGCCGCAATGGGCGTGCTGCGTAAAGGGAATCGGCTGTCGGTGCAGCCTGTCACGCTTGAAGAGTGGCGGCTGGTTCTTGCTTTGGGCGGGATGGTTGACCCGCTGGAGCGCTAAGCTGAAACGCTTCACTGCCGCCATCGCTGTGATAATACCTTGAAATAATTATTGTTATTTGCGAATATTTGATCGGGTTTAACCCTGTCATGTGTGTCTGACTGAAAAGAGAGTGGTGTTATGAAAATTCGCTGCTGGGGCTCACGCGGATCGATCCCTGTTTCGGGACGGGATCATGTCAAGTTTGGGGGAGATTCTACCTGCCTGGAAATCACTGGTCAGGACGGACGGATCATTGTAATCGATGCCGGTACCGGCATCCGCCGTTTGGGAAACAAGGCGATGGCGGAGGGGTGCAGCGAATTTGACCTGATTTTCACCCACGCGCACTGGGATCATTTGCTCGGCTTCCCTTTTTTTAAACCGCTCTACTTCAAGAAAACCCGCATTTCGATTCACGGATCGATTCATGCGCAGGAGACCGTTCGGCAAATTATTGAACGCACGATGGAAGCGCCTTACTTTCCGGTCGATCTTGATGGTGTTTCTGCTGACATTATCTTCAATGATCTGAGTGGGGTGCCGATTCAGATCGGCGGGATTGATGTGGATGCAATTCTGCTCAGTCATCCCAACGGCGGATTCGGTTATCGCTTGACCGAAGATGACAAGAATTTTGTTTTTCTGACAGATAATGAACTTGAATTTGTACATCCCGACGGAAAATCATACGTCGACTACCTCGAATTTTCCAGAGGTGCTGATCTCCTCATTCATGACGCTGAATACACTGACAAGGAGTATGAGACGCGCACCAGAGGGTGGGGGCACTCCCGATATCGCAAGGCTTTGCAGTTGGCGATGGAGGCCGGGGTGAAGCAATTTGGTATTTTTCATCACAATCAGGATCGGACTGATGCTGAAATTGATGCGATTGTGGCCGACTGTCATGAAATTATCGCTCGCACCGGCAGTAAAATGATCTGCTACGCGGTAGCTCAAGATCAGGAAATTGTGATCTGATGACAGCTTCAACTGATGACGCCCTCGAAGGATGGGAGCTTGTTGAAACGGCTAAAATTCCGGGGGACGGGGCCGACATGCAGCTCTATCAGCGCGAAGCGGAATTCTCCATCAGCGTAGCCGGGAGCGGGGTGTTGATGAATACTTGGGCGCATCAATCAGAAGATGCTCTGGCCGAGCTGGCCTGCCGCAAGATCAGGAAACGTCCCCGGCCACGGGTGCTGGTTGGTGGTTTGGGGATGGGGTTTACCCTGGCAGCAGCGTTACGTCATCTCGGGCCCACCGCCGAGGTGGTGGTGGCAGAGCTGGTGCCAGCGATTGTCACCTGGAATCGTGGTCCACTCGGCGATCACGCCGGCCATCCCTTGCAAGATGCACGGACAACGGTGAAGGTCGGGGATGTCGCCAAGCTGATCCGGGGAGAGCGTCAGGGGTTCGATGCGATTATGCTTGATGTCGATAATGGTCCCAACGGCTTTACCAGTCAAAAGAACGACTGGCTTTACACCACCGACGGACTGACAGAGGCCTATACGGCGTTGCGCCCGGCGGGGATTTTGGCGGTATGGTCGGCGGGGCCATCGCGCAATTTTCGCGAACGATTGCGTAAGGTTGGTTTTATCGTGCAGCAGTGTCGCGTGCCGGAGCAAGATAATCAGGGTGATCTGCATGCTATCTGGTTGGCCGAGCGCGGACCGTAGCTTGTCAAAGTCGTTCGTACTTTCATGGGTTGATCGTCTTGCCGCACGTATTTTTCCTTGCATCATCGGGGCGGCTGTGTTATAAATCCGCTAATCTTTGTGCTACCGTACAAAGTGGGCTTTTCAGCTCACTTTTTTTTGTTTGGGACGTAAGAGTTTGATGGTTGATCTGCAAAAAATAGAACAATTGATTTTCCCGATACTGGCAGAAAAGGAACTGGAACTGGTCGATCTGGAGTTTGCCCGCGAAGGGCACAGTTGGGCCTTGCGGATTTTTATCGATAAAGACGGCGGAGTCAATCTTGACGACTGCGCTGAAACAAGTTACGAAATCAGTGCACTGTTTGAGGTCGAAGATCCGATCGCCCCGGCTTATCGTCTGGAGGTTTCTTCTCCTGGCCTGGATCGTCCACTGAAAAAAGCTGCCGATTACGTCCGCTTTACCGGTCAACTGGTCAAAATACTGACTCAGCAGGGGATCGATCCGGACGGTCGTGGCTATAACCGCAAAACTTTTAGCGGCAAACTGCTTGGCCTTGAAGACGGTGTCGTCAGTGTTGAGCAGCAGGATAAGCAGGGCGGGATCGTTACACTGTCGTTGAGTGAGATCGAGTCTGCCCGTCTCGAAGAGGATTTTTCAACCGGAATGTCGCGTCAGCGCACACCGTCAAGAACGTTACAGGGGGATTCAGAGAATGGTGGTCAACCTTAACCACATTATTGATCAGGTTGTCAAAGATAAGGGTATCGATCGTTCGGTACTGGTCGAAGCTTTAGAGTCGGCTGTTCTTACTGCGGCAAATAAAAAATATCGTAATACGCGCGATCTCGAAGCGCACTTTAATGACGATATGGGGGAAGTAGAACTCTTTGAGTTTGTTACCGTCGTTGCTGAAGTGCTCGACTCCTACAAGGAGATCGACCTTGAGGAAGCACGTGAGATTGACCCCGATGTCGAGGTTGGCGATTCCCTCGGGATGAAACTCGATGCAACACATTTCAGTCGCATCGCTGCGCAGACCGCCAAGCAGGTGATCATTCAGAAAGTTCGCGAAGCTGAGCGTGAGGGGGTTTTTAATGAATTCAAGGATCGCGTTGGAGAGCTGTTTAACGGCATTGTGCGACGCTATGAGCATGGCGACCTGATCATCGATCTGGGTCGTGCCGAAGCGATTTTACCGAATCGAGAGCAGGTTCCGCGTGAAAATTACCGTCAGGGCGATCGCATCCGGGCCTATCTTTCCGATGTGAAAATATCTCCCAAGGGTCCGCAACTGGTGCTATCGCGGACACATCCGGGGATGGTCACGGAAATGTTCAAATTTGAGGTGCCGGAAATTTCCGAGGGGATCGTTGAAATTATCTCGGTTTCTCGCGAGCCGGGCAGCCGGGCCAAGATCGCGGTGGTTTCTCACGACCCTGACGTTGATCCGGTCGGCGCATGCGTGGGGATGCGCGGGTCGCGCGTGCAAAATGTTGTTAGCGAACTGCGTGGCGAAAAGATCGACATTATTCCCTGGTCGCACGATGCGGCACGCTTTGCCTGTTCAGCATTGGCTCCGGCCGAGGTGGCGCGAGTTTATGTCGATAATGATGAAAAAACGATGGAAGTTATCGTGCCGGACGATCAGTTGTCGTTGGCAATCGGCAAACGGGGGCAGAATGTGCGCCTGGCTGCGCGCCTGACCGGCTGGAAGATTGATATCAAGAGTGAAACGCGAGCAGCGGAAGCAGAAGCAGAAGTAGAGGCTGGAGAAGAAGCCGCCGTTGAGACCCAGGACACTGTTCCCTACGCCAGTTATACGCGCGACGCGTTGTATGCACTGGCGAAAGAGCACAAGCTGCCGGGGCGCAGTGGTATGAATCGCGAAGAAATGCTCGAAGCACTGCTGGAAATGGGCGTTATCCCGGTCGAAGAAGCGGTTACGGGCGAGACCGCCACTGCCGAGGTTGACAATGACAATGGCAATGACAATAACAATGACGCGCAGGAAGTCACTGCCGATGATGCGTCACTGGTGTTGTTCAACCCATCGTTGTACTCCGGCTACGGTCGCGATGAACTCTATGAGCTGGCAAAAGTCCACAAGGTTTCAGGGCGCAGCAACATGAACCGCACCGAACTTCTTCGCGCATTGTGGAAACTCGATGTTCTGGCTGAAAGTGTTGATCAGGCCGGTGTTGCGCTAAATGCTGATGAGCCGGTTGCAGCAAGCGACGGAAGTGCCAGCGGGGAATAACCGGTTGTCAGAACGTCAGCATCCGCCACAACGCATGTGCCTTGCCTGTCGCACTTCAGCCGACAAGCAAACGATGCTCCGTTATGTGCTGTCGCCGACGCGGGAACTGGTGGTTGATTATCGCCAGAAGCTTCCGGGGCGAGGGGCATATACCTGCTGCACGGCCAAATGTGTTGCGCAGGCAGCGAGTCGTAAAGGATTCCAGCGGGCCTTTCGCGATGCTATACTGACGGTCGATTCGGTCGAGTTGCAGGCGACGATCGGGCGTATCATCGAGCAGCGACTGATTAATCTGCTCGGTATGGCGCGTAAAGCGGGGCGATTATTGATCGGCGCAAATCAGGTGGACGATGCCTTGCGCCACGGAAAACGGCTTGGCTTGCTGATCATTACCGTTGACGCATCAGCCGCCACAGAAAAAAAACTCGTAGCACGCGCAGACAAAATCGCGGTGCTTCGATTAATGGAAAAAGTGGCGCTTGGAGCGCTTTGTGGAAAGTCACAAACCAGTGCCGTCGGTCTGAAGTCTGATGATTTAACGGCAAGTATATTGAGTGAAGTTACGCGATTTCGGGAGTTTGAGGTACATTAATGGGCAAGATCAAAGTACAACAGCTGGCGCAAGAACTGGGGATTGAAAACAAGGAGTTGCTGGAAAAACTGGCAACACTGGATATCCCCGCCAAAACCTCGGCGAGTTCTTTGGAGGTTGATGACGTGAAGCGCGTCAAGGAAGAGATCTTGGCACACAGCGTGGAAAAGGTCGAAAAAGTAGAAGAACAGCGTATCAATTCAGGGATCATTCGTCGACGTCGGCGCGAAGTTCCGCCGCCGGATGAAGCAATTGTTGAGACACCGGTAGCTGCCGCACCGAAAGAAGCAGCAACACCAGTGACCGCTGATGAGTCCGCGGCAGAAAGAACGTCAATTGATGAAACGCTGACGACGATTCCGGCTAAGGACGCTGCTACCGAGAAAAAGCCCGTCAAGAAATCGGTCGGAGACGCCCCTGTTTCTGAACCTGTGGTTGAAATCAAGACACCGCCAGCGGATGTTCAGACTGCTGTTGAAGTTTCGGAAACGGTACCGAAAACGCAGAAAACGGATCCGGGCGCAACCAAAACTCCCGCTGCAAAGGCCAAAGAGCGACCCTCTTCCTCTCATGCAAAAATCCTTGGACGGGTCGAATTGCCGCAACCGACACCGCCTCCGCAACGTCATGAACGTTCCGCTGGAGGCAGACCTGCCGGTCCTGGAGGCAGACCTGCCGGCCCTGGTGGCAGACCCGCCGGTCCTGGTGGCAGACCCGCCGGTCCCGGTGGCAGACCTGCCGGCCCTGGTGGCAGACCTGCCGGCCCTGGTGGCAGACCTGCCGGTCCTGGTGGCAGACCTGCCGGCCCTGGTGGCAGACCTGCCGGCCCTGGTGGCAGACCTGCCGGCCCTCCCTCTAATATGCCGGTTCCGACCGATGAGCTTGAGGGGAAGGACAGTAAACGTTCGAAAAAGAGGAAGAGTAAAGCAAAGGGTGCTCCCGGTGTTGATTTTGAGGGTGGCCCCCGCAAGACACGTCGTGAGGTATATGAGCCGGATCGCGGTGATCGTCACCGTAAAGCGCGCCGATCACCCAAACAGACCAAGAAAACCGAGATTACTGTTTCCAAGGCGATCAAGCGGGTTATCAAGATTTCCGAATCGATTACCGTTGGCGAACTGGCCAAGCGGATGGGGGTTAAGGCCAACGAGTTGATCCGTGAATTGATACGTCAAGGTTCGATGGTGACGATTAACCACCCTCTCGATTACGAAACTGCCGCCTTGCTGGCGTCTGAATTTAATTATGAAGTTGAGAATGTGGCCTTTGATGAAGTAAGTATTATCGAGCATTCGAGCATCAAGGGGGTCGAGGAAGAAAAGATCGAGGACATGGAAGAGCGCCCTGCGGTAGTGACGATCATGGGGCATGTTGACCACGGCAAAACCAGTCTGCTTGATGCTATCCGCCTCACCAATGTGACCGATGGCGAGGCCGGTGGAATCACCCAGCATATCGGTGCCTATTCGGTTGAGCTTGACGGGCGTAAAATTACATTCCTTGACACGCCAGGTCACGAGGCGTTTACCGCCATGCGTGCCCGCGGTGCGCAGGTGACAGATATTGTTATCGTTGTTGTTGCTGCGGATGACGGGGTAATGCCCCAGACCAGAGAAGCCATCAACCACGCCAAGGCAGCTGGAGTGCCGATTATTGTCGCGGTGAATAAAATCGACAAACCGAATGCGAACCCGGATCGGGTGAAGCAGGAGATGAATGAATTTGGCTTGGTCCCGGAGGAGTGGGGGGGCGAGACAATATTTGCCGAAGTTTCCGCTAAAATGAGAACCAATCTGGAAGGATTGCTGGAGATGATCCTGCTCCAGGCTGAAGTTCTTGAATTAAAGGCGAACCCCAAAAAACGCGCCAGTGGCACAATTGTCGAGGCCCGTCTTGACCGGGGTCGCGGGCCGGTTTCGACCATTCTGGTTCAGGAAGGAACGTTGAAGGTCGGCGATCCGATCGTCGGCGGAGCCTATTTTGGTCGTGTGCGTACGATGCTGGATGATCGCGGCAATCCGCTTCAGGAAGCTGGACCGTCTTGTCCGGTTGAAGTCACCGGCCTGACCGGTGTCCCTGATGCCGGAGACACCCTCAATGCGCTTGATGACGAGAAGACGGCACGCGATGTTGCGCAGCACCGTCAACAAAAAATTCGCGAACTGGAACTGGCCAAGCACAGCAAGATATCGCTCGATCAGCTTTACGCGCGAATTCAACTGGGCGATGTCAAGGAACTCAAGGTTGTTATCAAGGCTGATGTTCAGGGGTCACTTGAAGCCGTCAGCGAATCTCTGGCGAAGCTGTCAACTGACGCCTGTCGCCTGGTGGTGATTCATACCGCAGTCGGCGGGATTACCGAAAGTGACGTGACTCTGGCCGCGGCATCAGATGCCATTGTGCTTGGTTTCAACGTTCGCCCTGAAGTGAAGGCGAACTCTCTGGCCGAAACAGAAGGGGTCGATATTCGTCTCTACAACATCATTTATGATGCCGTTGCCGACGTGCGTGATGCCATGGAAGGGCTGCTGGCTCCGAAACTTGAAGAACGCTATCTGGGCCGCGCTACAGTGCGTGACACATTCAGTGTTTCGAAAGTGGGGACGATTGCCGGTTCTTATGTGATTGACGGCAAAGTCATCCGCAATGCCCATGCACGGTTGTTACGTGACAATGTTGTTATCTGGACCGGGAAACTGTCATCTCTGAAACGATTCAAGGATGATGCCCGCGAAGTTGCCACCAATTACGAGTGCGGTATTGGCCTCGAAAATTACAATGACATTAAGGTTGGTGATATCGTTGAATTTTTTGAAATAGAAGAAGTCAAGGCAAAACTGTAAAGATGGTTGTCGGGGTTTTGCGCCTGGAGCTGCATCTGCATGGGCCCGAAAACCTCAAGGGAAAACGCTCAGTTGTCAAACGGTTGCTCGGCCGTTGTCGTGAGCGTTTTCCTGTCTCTTGCGCCGAAGTTGAGTTTCATGATCTCTGGCAACGCACCATGCTTGGCTTTGCTGTGGTCGAACATGATGAGCCCGCAATTACCGCGCTGTTTCAAAAGATTGAAGTTGAAATCCTGCGCTCGGGCGAACTTGATATCTGCGCCACAAAGAGCGAGTTTATTCACTACAAAGGATGACATTATGGGGGCCCCCCGTGCACAAAAAATTGCCGATATGATTCAACGGGAAATTTCCGCACTGATTTTGAAAGGGCTGAAAGATCCGCGTATCGGGTTTGTGACGATTACTGGTGTTGATATTACCGACGATCTGCGTCATGCCAAGATCTTTGTCACCGTGATCGGTGCCGAGGAAAGTAAAATTGCGTCTCTTGAAGGCTTGAAACATTCGGTTCCTTTTCTTCGTCGCCACCTTGGACGGGAGCTCCGGATGAAGTTTGCTCCTGAGCTGCACTTTGAATATGACCAATCCCTCGAATACGGCAACCGTATCGAAAATATCCTCAAGGAAATTCACCGTGACAACGACGAAAATGATGCAAACGATGCAAACGATCCTACAGCTGATTGAAAACAACCATCGGTTCCTGGTTGCTTCTCACGAAGGTCCGGACGGTGATGCAATCGGGTCAACAGTGGCGCTGACGAACCTGTTGCGCGACGCAGGAAAAGATGTTGTCGCTTATAATCGTGACGGTCTCCCCAAAGCATTTTCTTTCTTGCCAGGGAGTTCGCAGCTGTGTGACGAGATTGGCAAAACGGAACCGTTCGATGTCGGATTCATCCTTGATGCCGGGGAATTACGCCGCGCCGGAAGTCATCTGCGTGACTGCTGCACGGTACTGGTCAACATCGATCACCATCCCTATTCTGAAGATTTTGGTGATGTTTATTGTCTGGATACTGCCGCGGCGGCAACCGCAGTTATCATCTACCGGCTTATTGTTGCCGGGAAAATGCCGGTTTCGCTTGACGTCGCCACCTGTCTTTACGTGGCGATCCTCTCTGATACCGGCTCGTTTCGCTATTCCAATGCCAATGCCGAAGCTTTTTCCATCGCCGGTGAACTTGTTGCCAAGGGGATTGATACCTGGGAAGTTGCCAGTGCCCTTTACGAAACCCAGCCGAAAGAACGCCTCCAGTTGCTGGCACAAGCGTTAGCGACGCTGTGCGTATCGCCCTGCGGCCGTTATGCTTCAGTCGCAACGACACTTGAAATGATGCAGTCGACGGGCTCCGGCCCTGAACACACCGACGGCTTCGTCAACTATCCCCGCGCCATTGAAGGGGTCGAAGTGGCCATTTATTTTCGGCAACTGGATAACGATCAATTCAAGGCCGGGTTTCGCTCCAAAGGGCGGATAGATGTTGGCGCACTGGCCCGTGAACTTGGTGGTGGTGGCCACTACAATGCTGCCGGCGCCACCGTCACCGGGTCCCTCAATGCAGTCCAGACCAAGGTTTTTGCACGTCTTGATGAACTCCTTTAACGCTCCCCCTGAAGGGCTGCTGATCATTGACAAACCGGCTGGAATGACCTCGCACAGTGTTGTCAGTCGGCTTCGTCGTTTACTGAATACGCGGCGCATCGGTCACGCCGGAACACTTGATCCACTCGCCACTGGTGTCCTGGTGGTGGCGGTGGGGAAGGTGACCCGGCTCCTCGAATTCATGGTCAGCGACCATAAAAGTTATCGTGGCGAGTTGCAGTTTGGCACGACAACAGACACGCTTGATCGCGAGGGGAAAACACTTGAATCCTTTCCCCTTGATGGCCTTGATGAATACCGTGTTCGGCGCGCTGCGGAAAGTTTTGTTGGCACGATTCAGCAGATTCCGCCGATGTACTCGGCAATCAAGCAGAACGGGGTGGCTCTGCATAAACTGGCGCGAAAAGGGATTGAAGTTGAGCGCCCGCCGCGAACGGTAACGATTTCCCGTCTGGATGTGATCTCGTGTGATCTGCCGCGAGCGGTGATTGACGTTGACTGTTCCAAAGGGACGTACATCCGCACACTCTGTGCCGATCTTGGCGAAAAACTCGGCGTCGGGGCGCATTTAACTGAACTGCGGCGCCTGAGTTCCGGCCCGTTCACCAGTGCGGAAGCGATCGGACTTGAAGCGTTGCGCGAGCAACTGGAGTCTGGCGGAGTCCCCCCTCTGATTGCGCCACTTGAGGCTTTGCGTGGATGGGTTGTCGGTCAGATCAACGAAAATGGTCTGCAGAAGGTCAATGAGGGGGTCCCGCCGACACGTGACGATCTTGTCAGCATGCCGCAATGCGGCCCCGGAACGCGCCTGGCACTGGCCTGCCACGATGAATTGGTTGCAGTGGCTCGTTTTGCTCCGGAGCGTACCCGTGAAACACGTGGAGATTTCGAACTTATAAAGGTTTTTCCCCGCGCTACAGGCACATTTTGATCTTTACAGCGGTGCTTAATTGTGATAGATAACGAACCCTGCCGATCGCTGTTTTGCGGCGGTAAATAAACATCATGAAAGGAGGTGGCAACGTGTTAGCCACTGAACGCAAGCAAGAACTTATTAGTGAATTCAAGACCCACGAGAGCGACACCGGTTCTCCTGAAGTGCAAATCGCAATTCTGTCCGCGCGGATTACTTATCTGACCGAGCATTTTCGTACGCACAAGAAGGATCATCATTCCCGTCGTGGTCTGCTGAAAATCGTTGGTCAGCGTCGTCGACTACTCGATTACCTGAAAAAGAAGAACGTCGATCGTTACCGCGAAGTAATCACCAGACTGGGTATTCGTCGATAAAACCTGGGCAGCAGTTACTTCCTGACAGAAGTTTGCTGCCTTCGGTTTTTTCAGCATAAGGAGGATGTCCGGAGAGAGTTTCTGAATCGTCCCCGAACGGTTTCAGCGTCTGTCTCAGGCCACCCTCCTTCGCCGTTTGTAGCGGCATTCCCTCTGCTTCATGTATCCAGTCGTAACAGGAAACCCCGTAGCGATGCCAATCGCTCGGGACAAGGAGAAAAAAATGGCTTATCACAAGGTTGAAGTTGAATTCAACGGGCAACCGTTGACGATTGAAACGGGCAAGATGGCCCGCCAGGCCGACGGCGCAGTCGTCCTGAGTTACGGTGACACCAAGGTGCTGTGCACCGTTGTTTCCGCACACAAGATGCGCGACGGGCAGGACTTCTTCCCGCTCACGGTCAACTATCAGGAAAAATTTTACGCCGCTGGCAAGATCCCGGGTTCTTTCTTTCGCCGCGAACGCGGCACGACAGAACGCGAAACGTTGATCTGTCGTCTGATCGACCGACCGATGCGTCCGCTCTTTCCCAAGGGCTACATGTTTGAAACCCAGATCATGCCAACAGTTATTTCAGCTGACCTGGTCAATGACCCTGATACCCTGTCGATGGTTGCCGCGTCGGCTTCGGTAGTGATTTCCGATATCCCGTTCAGTGGGCCGATTGCCGCTGTGCGCGTCGGCCGGGTTGCAGGTCAATTGATTGCCAATCCGACGCGTGAGCAGATTGCGCAAAGTGACATTGAAATCATCGTCTCCGGCTCCAAAGACGCGGTAATGATGGTGGAAGGCGAAGCCCACCTTTTTTCTGAAGATGATATGCTCGAAGCAATCTTCTTCGGGCACGAGTCGCTGCAACCGTTGATTGACATTCAGACCGAACTGCAGCAACTGGTTGGTAACCAGAAACGTGAGTTCGCCCTGCCGGCGGTCGACACTGCACTGGAAGCGAAAGTCACCGCCCTGTCCGAAGCGAAACTGGCAGCTGCCAACAAGATCCAGACCAAGCAGGAACGCTACGCCGCCGTTGACGCGATCAAGGCCGAAGTCAAGGAAGCCCTGGCGGAAGAATTCGAGGGTCGCGGTGGAGAAATCTCCTCGATTCTCAGCGCGGTGGCCAAGCGCGTTGTGCGTCAGATGATCCTTAAAGACAATGTGCGGATTGATGGTCGAGATGTGAAAGCGATTCGTCCGATCAGCTGTGAAGTTGGCGTTCTACCCCGCGCCCACGGTAGTGCACTCTTCACGCGTGGTGAGACGCAGGCGCTGGTCGCTGCCACCCTCGGCACCTCCGGTGACGAGCAACGCATGGACAACATTCAGGGGATGGAATTCAAAAAATTCCTCCTCCATTACAACTTCCCTCCGTTCTGCGTTGGGGAAACCAGCATGCGCCTCTTTCCGGGACGACGTGAAATTGGTCACGGGATGCTCGCCGAGCGTTCCGTAGCCTCGATCCTGCCGAGCTATGATGACTTTCCGTACACGCTGCGGATCGTTTCCGATACCCTCGAATCGAACGGGTCTTCCTCGATGGCCAGTGTTTGCGGTTCGTCTCTGGCGCTGATGGATGGCGGTGTGCCGGTCAAGGAAGCGGTTGCCGGAATCGCCATGGGCTTGATCAAGGAAGGAGACGACGTTGCCGTTCTCTCCGACATCCTTGGTGACGAAGATCATCTCGGTGATATGGACTTCAAGGTTACCGGTACCGCTCTCGGCATCGCGGCATTGCAGATGGATATCAAGATCACCGGGGTTGACCGGGCCATTATGAAACTGGCGTTGGCTCAGGCCCGCGAAGGACGGATACACATTCTGGGTGAAATGGCAAAAGCGATTGCTGCTCCGCGCACCGATCTGTCTGCCTATGCGCCACGCATCACAACCATTCGCGTCAAGCCTGATCAGGTGCGGATGGTCATCGGTACTGGTGGCAAGAACATCCGTGGCATTATCGAGGCGACCAGTTGTACGATTGACATCGAAGACGATGGCCGCGTCAACATCGCGTCCGCCGATGGCGAAGCCTGCAAGAAGGCCATCAAGATGATCCGTGATCTGGTTGAAGAGCCGGAAGTTGGCAAGCTCTATCAGGGAGTAGTCAAAAAAATCATGGAATTCGGCGCATTTGTCGAAATTATCCCCGGCACCGATGGCCTGGTACATATCTCCGAACTCGACAAGGAACGGGTCCGCAATGTTTCCGATGTTGTCAAGGAAGGGGATGTCATTCTCGTCAAGTGCATCGGTGTTGATCGTAGCGGCAAGATCAAGTTGTCTCGTAAAGAAGCCATGGGACAGACGCTGCCCGAAGCAGGGTGATCCCGACAGAACCAGAGAGAATCAAGGGTGACGGGAATTTTCCGTCACCCTTTTTTCGTCAACGACTTATGTTTGACGCACCTGCGCGAAAACGTTAAGATTGCTTTTCAGAACTGGGTTGTCAAGATGAAGAAACCACTGTTGAAAATCAAAAGACTGCGTGCAGAGGCTCTTCTGCCACGCTACATGACGAATGACGCGGCGGGAATGGATCTGTGTGCGGTGACCGATGGACCGCTGACCTTGCAGCCGGGAGAACGTGCCCTGGTTCCGACGGGACTGGCCGTGGCCATTCCGCCCGGTTTTGAGGGGCAGGTGCGACCGCGTTCCGGTCTGGCCTTGCAACAGGGGGTGTCGGTGCCGAATGCTCCGGGAACGATTGATGCCGATTACCGCGGTGAGTTGGGGGTGATTCTGATCAACCTCGGTCAGGAAGCGGTGACGATTGTTAGCGGTGATCGTATTGCGCAGCTGGTGATCGCCCCGATCGTGCAGGTTGCAGCGGTGTGGGCAGATGAACTCGATGAAACCGGTCGCAATGGTGGTGGTTTCGGGCATACGGGAGTTAATGGTGAGTAAGCCCGTCTGCACTGATTTAAATCAATTACTCGAATTCCCGTGTGATTACGGTGTTAAGGCTTTCGGCCCGACGTCCGATCCGGTCTTTGCTGACGCTGTTCATGCGGCGATCAATAGCGTTGTTCCGCTCGCCCCTGATGCCATGACGTCTCGTTCCAGTGCGCAGGGCAGCTATCAGTGTATCACGGTGCTGGTGCAGGTCGCCAGTGTCGAACAAATTCACTCAATCTATGCCGCACTGAAACAGATTGCCACCCTTAAATATGTGCTTTAAACGGAGTTGTTATGTTGGTGCGTCTGAACCCGGAAAACCCGCAACCACGCTTGATCAAACAGATTGTCGAGGTGTTGCAAAAGGGTGGGGTTATTGCTTATCCGACCGATACGATCTATGGTCTCGGGTGCGATATCTTCAATCAAAAGGCGATCAAGAAGATATATCAGATCAAACAGCGGGACGCTCGCAAACCATTTTCGTTTGTCTGCGCCGATATTGCCGATGTAACCCATTACGCACAGGTCAGTAACTTTGCTTTCAAAATTATGAAACGGCATCTGCCTGGCCCCTATACCTTTGTCTTGCGCGCTACCCGCACTGTGCCCGCGCTGTTAATGACAAAGCAGAAAACTGTCGGAATCCGGATTCCAGGCAGCCCGATCGCATTGGACATTGTTCGTGAGTTGGGGCATCCTCTGGTGACAACCAGTGTGAATCTTGCTGGTAGCAGCCCAATCGTTGAGCCTGACGATATTCATGACGAACTCGGCGCAATGCTTGAGCTGGTCGTTGATGGCGGCATTACGCATGGGGAGCCATCGACGATCATCAGCTTGCTTGATGATTTTCCTGAAGTATTGCGGGTCGGCAGCGGGCCGGTTGATTGGCTCGAAAATTTATGAGAAAATTATGCGTATCTTTTTGTTTTTTAAGCATTTTATTGCTTAATTTTATTGATGTTTATGCGGCTGAAAAGCAGCTTGCCGGGGTCGGGGTGCAGGTCACTCCGACCAGCGGCGGCGAACTGGTTATCATCAGGGTTGTAGACGGCACACCTGCCGCCAACGCCGGACTGCTGCCCGGTGATCTGATCGACCGGATCGGGGTTTCTGCGCTAAAGGGAATGGCCTTTGAGGATATAATTCGTCACCATCTGCATGGGCCGACGGGGAGTACCATCGAATTATTTTATCGGCGACCGGGGGTTGCCGGGGAACAGCGAGTGATGATGACGCGAAAACTGCTCACGCGTCCCCAGAATGATCTGCCGGGCGTTCAATCGATGCAGCTCGAAAGTGGTGGCGTAAGCGAATGAGTCCCGGCAAAGAAATTACCGTTGTGCTTTATCGCCGTGACTTTGAGAACCCTGACTGGAGCTATCCGGTCGATGAAGAGGCGCTGGCACGATTTGTTGAAAAGCTCAGCGCGCAGCTGGAAGCGCTGGCGGTGCGTGTCGAGTTTATCTGCCAGCCGGAGCAATGTACACGCGTCAGAGGTTATGGTGATTTACTCAATGCCGTCCGGCTACGCTCGCCACAGGACAATATTGCAAATCTCTGTCTGGGGCATATCCTCGGCCCGAGCGATAACCGCGACCTGTTTGAAGATATTCGGCGGGGGGTGACCCGGGTTGCGTTTGCACCTGAAATGATTGAACCGGAGGGGAGCAACAAGAGAGTCTGTCACAACTGTGGGTGTGGCTGTTAGCGCTGTCCTCAGACCAGCGCGTCGGTCTGGCGTAACGCTTCGTAAAGCACAATACCGCTTGCTGTTGCCAGATTGAGACTGCGTACCGCCGGATGCATGATCGGTATGCGGATTGAATACTTTGCATTTTCTGCCAGTAGTGCATCAGGCAGTCCGTACGATTCCTTGCCAAAAACCAGAAAATCCCCCCGCTGATAGTTGACTTCGGTATAGATGCGCTCGGCTTTCTTTGACGCATACCAGAAGTGCCCCTCAGGAAATGTCGCCCGCAACGTTGCAAAATCATCCCACCGCTGCACCGTAACCGCGTGCCAGTAATCCAGCCCGGCGCGTTTCAGGTGTTTGTCGTCGATAGAAAACCCCAGTTTTCCGATTAGATGAAGGTGCGTTCCGGTCGCCGCGCACAGACGCGCAATGGAGCCGGTATTGGGGGGGATTTCAGGCTCGATCAAGACAATATGAAAGGGGCAGGCAACGTTCATTCCGGGTCAGGTCCCATGGGCCGCCAACGCTGGTGAACCCAGAACCACTGGGGAATATTTTTGCGAATAGCGGCTTCAATAATATCAGTCAACAACTGGGTATTGATGCGGAGCTGTTCGGGATCGTCACTGTTTCCTGCGAGGATCAACGGAGGCTGAATTTCAAGGATGTAATCGTCACTGCGGGTGCGGGTCACAAAGGTGGGGACCACCGGTATTCCGCGCTTCATCGCAATTTGTGTCACAATGGGTGTTGCCCAGCAAGGTCGATTAAAGAAGTTGACCCTGGTCGCCTCCGACGGGGTGGTATGTTGATCAAGGAGAATGCCGACCATGCGGTTTTCCGCCAGCGCTTTGACAATTTTGCGCGCGCCGCGATGTCGGTCGATGAAGCGGCAGCCGTGCTTTGAGCGGGTTTCCTGAAGCAGCACGTCAAGTCGCGGATTTTTCAGTTTGCGCGCCACAAAGTCGACAGAATAACCGAGATTGGGGAAGTGTACCGAAGCAATTTCCCAGAAACCAAGGTGCGCGGAAAGAAAAATAACCCCCTTGTGCAGAGCAAAGGCTTCCTTGAGATGCTCTTCGCCGATCACCTGAACCTCGGCCTCGACCGGCATGCCCGGTTGCAGGCGGGTCAGGCGCAACATTTCGATGGCGCTCACGCCGAGATGCATAAAATGTTCGCGCAGCAGTGTCCCGATTTCTGTTGAGGATTTTTCAGGGAATGCGCGACGCAAATTATCCTTGGCCAGATTAACCCTTTTTTTCATCACTTGCAGGCTGAGCAGCCCCAGCAATCGGCCCAGCGCAAAAGCTGCCTTGCGTGGCAGAAGATTGATCAGTGCGTTGGCGCCAAGGTAAGCGTAATATTCAAGAAAAAATCGCGTTGCATTGTTTGCCATGAAAAATCCGCGTCATTGGTGGGAACAGAAGGTCGCGCGGCGACCAGTAAAGAGCTGGTGGCGGACGCGTTTCCTTGTTCAGACAAGATCGTTGATGCCGTATTTTTAAAATTGACGGCACTCTTTTGGAAGCATCATATTCGAAGATGAAAGTGTGGAACATATACCTTTAGTCACATGCGGTCAATCTTGATTTCCAGAACTCCGATAAGAGCAAAGTAAAAATTTAAGCGCGGGACGCCTTGGGATGCGCGACGCGGCAATTTTTAAATCAGCCGGAGAGTGACAACGAAAGTCGGAAAAGACCGAGTGTTGAGGACATTGGTTCGACGACGATTCACTTCAGCCCAGTCAGAGACGCCCTGGACTAAATCCTCCAGGCTTTATTTTCGTGATTCCTCTTTTTCTCCTCAAATAAGATGATGATATCGCAAATGGTACCAAATAATCAGGAAAGGTAGGTCCGAATAATGTCGGAATCACCAATTGTTCGCGCCCTGATCTATGAATACGGATTCTCGCCAGAGGACATGGATCAAAAGCTTGCCGTTTCGTGACAAGGGACCGGGAAACCGGTCGGGAAGGAACAACAGCGTTGATTTCCACGGCAAAACTTTCAAGAACGACACCCGTGCCTCGACTACCGATCCGGAATCCCGGTTGTTTCGCAAAGGGAAAGGAAAAGAATCGAAGCTTTGCTACATGGGTCATGTCCTGATGGAGAACCGAAACGGCTTGATGGTGGATACTCGGTTTACCTTGGCCACCGGAACCGCTGAGCGGGAGGCCGCTGCAGAGATGGTTCAGGACATCCCCGGGACAAGGCGGGGCACGGTCGGTGCGGATAAGGGCTACGACACGGAAGAATTCGTCGCCACCCTGCGCAGTCTGGCGACTCCCCATAGGGCCCGGCACGGAGACACAAAACGGATTTTCAAAGACTACAAAAACCAGCTCAGCAGGAAAATCCAGCTTGTAAAATCGATCCGAGGATCGATCAAAGACCCGTAAACCTCTTTTCCAACGGCCTGCTAGCAGCCTGTCGGACTATACGGGCCGAAGCGAAAATTTGGATATTTGAGAACAAATTTTAGCTCATTTGCAGGGGCATAGCCGTAGCTATGGACCAAAAAGGAGCTGAAATATGGGCCAAACAGCTGGATTTGCAGCCGGCTCATAGATAGTCCGACAAACTGCTAGAGGCGTTCGATAAGGCCAACAGGGCCTCCGCAATCGATTTCAATCACTGACTATTGCAATAAACCGATCCATATGATAGGATTTTTGCCTAAGAATCATTACTCACAAATTATAATGATTTTAATTTACAGGGTCACTACAGGGTATATTTTATTCGAAATCTACGTTCAGAACTCGCCTCTGTGGGGCTCAAGTTAACCCCTCAGCGTCAGGCCATTTTTAGATACATCTCTAACCGCCGCGCCCACTCCTTGGGAGAAGAAATTTACAGGTGTGTTTCTCGTCAACACCCCGGAATTTCGATGGCGACTCTCTGCAATTTCCTCGGCGAACTGGTGAAAGTTGGCAAGGTAAAAGAATTGCATATAGAACCGGTACGCGCCTCATCCTGTATCCCTGCTCATCACTTCTACTGCTATGTCTGCGGTATTGTCACCGACTATTTATCTGTTTCCTCCCTGTTAAATCACATTAGCATCAAGAAGAGTGATAATATGGAGAAATACCATCTGCGAGATTACTCTCAACCGCACAGGCATTTGCCGCAAATGCAAGGAGGATATCGGCAATCGGCGTGAGGAATGAGATCGACAGGAAGGTTAGGAAAATCAAGGGGTGCGCATCGGGGTGCCTGCAGACACACCTGGCAACAGGCGCGGTCGGACGGCGCGTCGGCGTGAAGCAACGAAATATTAACCTCATCAAAATAAAACAATGAAAGGAGAAGATGTAATGAGATCAGTAACGGCAACAGTAAAAACCGTCTTCGCAGCTACGGCAGTGCTGCTCGCCCTGGCGATGGCAGGGGCGTCACAGGATGCGGCTGCCCAGACGGGAGACCCCCTGCAGGTCATCCTGACCCTTAAAAATGTCGAGGTGAACAGCCAGGGGCAGGAGGCGCTGACCGAAGCGACCAGGGTCAAGCCCGGCGACCTCGTGGAATACCGGGCGGTGTATACGAACAGCGGCAAAGTACCCATGCGCCAGCTGACGGCCACCCTGCCGATCCCGGAGGGTCTGGACTATGTCGCGAACAGCGCCCGGCCGGCCGGCGCCCTGGCCTCTGCGGACGGCAAGGAGTTCGCCCCTGAGCCTCTCAAGAGGACGGTGGAGAAGGACGGCAAGAGCGTCACGGAGATTATCCCCGCCAGTGAATATCGATTTTTGCGCTGGGAAGTCAAAGCCATAGATCCCGGCAAGGACTTCGCGGCCCGTGCCCGCGCAAAAGTCTCTCAAGCAACCGCACAGCCCGCCCCGCAGCAGGCTGAAGGCGCCCGTTAGGGGGGGGACCATGAATGGCATCTGACGTGATAACGGGCCACCGTTACAGACAACGAAATAGAGGCGCCGCAAGGCAATAGTTTCAATTATTATCGATATGTTAACCACAACAACCACAAAGGAGCAGAAAAATGAGACACTTCAAACTATTAACCTTTATTAGCCGGCCTGGCCCGGGCGTGCAATGGTGCGCCCTGGCCATTTTCGCGCTGCTGTCCCTGTCGGCGACCGCATCCGTTATGGCGGCGACACCGCTCGCGGGGTCGATCATCGGCAACCAGGCCATCGCCAACTACACCGACGCCAGCGGTCAGACCCAGACCACCACGTCCAACCTGGTGGAAACCACCGTGCTGCAGGTCGGCAGCCTTACCCTGGTGACGGACAACACCAAGACCGCCGCCGTCGGCAATACGGTCTATATGCCCCACACCCTCACCAACACCGGTAACGGCAACGACTCGTTCGTACTGTCAACCAGCGACTTCGGTGCGGAAGACAGCGACTTCGCCACCGTCAACATTTTTCTCGACGCCAACAGCGACGGCGTGCCCGACGGCACGGTGCCGCTGGCAACCGGCCTCGGCAGCACCTTCACCACCCCCAGCCTGCCGCCGGGAGGCACGTACGACTTCGTGGTCGCCATGACCGTTCCGTCAGGAAGTACTGGTGCGGATCAGATCACCGTGACCGCCACGGGGAGCACCCTGGCGCTTTACGACGGCAATGGAAATGGGACTTTCGGTGAAACTGGCGACAACGTCAAGACCAACACCGACACCCTGACCGTCACGGCCGCCGCCGCCTTCCAGGTCACCAAGGGAATCAGCGCGACTCAGGGGCCGACCGGCGTAACGCTTACCTACACGCTGGCCTTTACGAACGTCGGCAGCACAGCAGGAAATCTGGCTCTGTACGACGTGATCGGATCCGGCGCGACAGCCGGTTACAAGTATGTTGCGGGTAGCGGCAGGTGGAGCGCCGGCGGCGACACGGTGCTTACGGACGCTTCGGGTAATGCCCAAACCAGTGGCGACATGACCGCACGTTACTCTGTAAGTACCACGGGGAGCGATCCCGATACCGTTACCAACATTTCGGCCACCATCGCCGATATCGGCGCCAACACGACCAGCAGCATCAGCTTCCAGGTCCTGGTGGAAAATACCGCCGTGGTCGGAGTCAGCACCACGACCAACACCGCCATGTACGGAATCGACGCCACACCGGGCGATGAAACTGACAACAGCACGGATGCCACCTTCCAGACCAACCTGTCGTACTACAACGTCCTGCCCGGCTACAGCGTCGTCCTGAACGACGGCACGAACGCAAGCGGTGTCCCGACGGACGGCGTCAACACCCGACCGGTGAATACAGACACAGACTCTCCCGATAACCCGGACCTGCTTTACGAGGCCGCAGCAACCCTGGGTCAGCCAATATTTTTCCCCAACGTCGTCTGGAACACCGGCACCACGACCGATACCTTCAATATTACGGCCACACAGGCTCCTGCGAGTAGCTGGCCCGTAGGCACTTCCTACCAGCTCTTAAGGACGGCGACCGGCGCGCCTCTACTCGACACCAACGGCGATGGCATCCCTGACACCGGCCCCCTGGCGCCCGGTGAGTCCCTCACTGTCTTTATGAAAATTACGCTGCCGCTAAGCGCCTGTAGCGGCGGCTGCCCGTCTGGTCCTTTTGACTTCGAGAAGAAGGCGACCTCCGTCGGTGATATCACCAAAACAAACACGACCTACGACCGCGTCGGCAGCCTGAAAGAGCCGACGGTGGACCTGGCCAACAGTGCCGGCACGGCTGATCCCAACGTCAATCAGGATGCCATCGGTGCTGCAGCCACCAAAAGCTATTCGGTTCAACCAGGCAAATCTGTTGTCATCCCCCTTTTCGTGCGTAACGAGGGCGGCATACCTGACACCTACGCCCTTACCTACTCCGGCTCCACCGCCTTCAGTCCGACCACCAACCTCCCGGCTGGCTGGACGCTGCAGTTCCACGCCGATATCAGCGGCGCAAAGAACTGCTCCATTATCGGCTCGACGATTAGCAATGTTGGCCCCGTGGCGGCCGGCGCCGAGACCACCGTCTGTGCCGTGGTGACGGTACCCGCCGACTCCCTGCCTGGCGAGACCTCTGTTTACTTCCAGATCAAATCCGCGGCGACCGGCGCTTATGATAGGAAGTGGGATGCCGTGGACGTAAATTTAGTCCCGAGCATTTCAGTGGCACCCAACAACGTCGGTCAGATCTATGCGGGCGGCACCGTGGTCTATTCACAGGCCATGACCAACTCCGGCAACA
Source organism: Desulfuromonadaceae bacterium (assembly GCA_019429445.1). Lineage (NCBI taxonomy): Bacteria > Pseudomonadati > Thermodesulfobacteriota > Desulfuromonadia > Desulfuromonadales > Desulfuromonadaceae > Desulfuromonadaceae bacterium. Next base: position 3,209 of record JAHYIW010000028.1, on the reverse strand, counting down.
CCACCTGCACCGCCGACCCAAACACGGTCACCTTCACCACAACCCAATCCCTGGCGAGCCAGGGGTGGACCTTCGTCATGTATATTGACGTCAACGGAAATGGTCAGATCGACGCGGGAGACATTCCCCTTTCAGGCCCCACGATGACATATCAAGACGGCGACGACAACTTATTCACTCCGGGTGAAACCTTTAAGGGACTGGTCAAGGTGTTTGCGCCGGCCGGTGCAGCCGCCGGGTCCGTTGATGTGGTGTCATGGTACCTAACCGATGGTTGCGGAACTATCAGCAACACGATTACCAACACCACCACCGTGCTGACCGGTCAAGTGCGTCTGGAGAAAACTCAGGCGCTTGACGCTGATTGCGACGGTACCGCTGATGTTCTTTATACCACCAACAAGCTCAACGCCAAACCGGGGGAATGCATCATGTATCAGGTGACTGCCACCAATCAAGGAAATGGAGATATTAACAACTTGACCATTGAGGACAGCTTGCCGGCGTACACCGATCAGTACCCTGTTGCTACCGGTACTCCCAATCCCGCCTGTACCATGGGAACGGCAGCATACGCTGCCCCGACCTTCAGTTGCTCGGGCATCACCCTGACGCCTGCCAGCAGCGCGACCGCGACCTTCAGCGTCAAGGTCCGGCAGTAGTGCGATGAGAGAAAAGCCCCCCTCCCTTGACGGGAGGGGGTTGGGGGGTGGGTGAAGCAGCAAATTACCCCCCACCCTAACCCTCCCCCGCAAGGGGGGAGGGAAAAAGACAGGGGGAGTTGCTGGCAGGCAGCGTAAACCAAGTCCCTTTCCCCTCCCCTTGACGGGAGGGGATTAAGGGGTGGGGGAAGCAGCAAATTACCCCCCACCCTAACCCTCCCCCGCAAGGGGGGAGGGAAAAAAAGGGGGAGTTGCTGGCAGGCAGCGTAAACCAAGTCCCTTTCCCCTCCCCTTGCGGGAGGGGATTAAGGGGTGGGGGAAGAAAGCAATGAAACCACAGAGTCCCCTTAAGGCATTTGCCAGAGAATTGAGAAACAATAGCACGGACACAGAGCGTCTCTTATGGCGGTATTTGAGAAACAGTCAACTGGAAGGCATCAAGTTTCGCCGACAGCAGCCGGTTGCAGCATACATTGTGGACTTCATATCCTTTGACAAAAGGATTGTTATAGAGCTTGACGGCGGACAGCATGCGGAAAAGAATGAATACGATCAAAAGAGAGATGACTGTCTGCGCGCCAACGGATTTATTGTATTACGATTTTGGAACAACGACGTAATGGAAAATATTGAGGGTGTGCTGGAGGTTATCAGGCGGGAGTGCCTGAGGTGAGTACCCCCCACCCTAACCCTCCCCCGCAGGGGGGAGGGAAAAAGACAGGGGGAGACACACAGCGGTTCCCTCCCGCTTGAAGAAACTCCCCCCTCCCTTGACGGGAGGGGGTTGGGGGGTGGGTGAAGCAGCAAATTACCCCCCCACCCTAACCCTCCCCCGCAGGGGGGGAGGGAAAAAGACAGGGGGAGACACACAGCGGTTCCCTCCCGCTTGAAGAAACTTCCCCCTCCCTTGACGGGAGAGGGTTGGGGGGGTGGGTGAAGCAGCAAATTACCCCCCCACCCTAACCCTCCCCCGCAGGGGGGGAGGGAAAAAAAGGGGGAGTTGCTGGCAGGTAGCGTAAACTAAGTCCCTTTCCCCCTCCCTTGACGGGAGGGGGTTGGGGGGTGGGTGAAGGGATTTACGGTGAATGCGGTTTAAGTGAAGTTGCAGTTTAACTGCTCAGATCGCATTCTGCGGTGAGGTTGCCGTTTTAAAAATTATGGAAATAAAGTCCTCACATACCCGAGATGATCGGTTTCGCAAGCGGCGGTTCAATCCAGCCTTGGCGATGTGCCTGATGCTGGCCGTGCTGCTGGCGGCCTGGGCGTTTGCCCTGCCCGCATATGCGGCAGCGCCGCCCGCCGGGTTTGTGATCAATAACCGGGCGGAGGCGACCTACATCCCCGCCGGCCACAAGCTGCCGGAAACAATCAGCTCCAATACCGTCAGCGTTGAAGTCGCGGCTGTGGAAGCCCTGGCTCTGACGCCCGACTGGACGGCGAACCGCCCGATCGGCGCCTGGATCGCTCTGCCCCACGTCCTCACCAACACGGGGAACGTCGCTTCCACCTATAATTTCACCCTGATCAACCTCCCCGGCGACGGCTACGACCTGACGAATCTCAAGCTGGTCCTGGACCTCAACGGCAACGGCGTGGCCGATCCTGACGAAACGGCCCTGCCGCTCGGTGTTCCCGGTTTGTCGCTTCCGGCTGGTCAGTACGCTTCGCTGCTGGTGATCGGTCTGATCCCTTTGGACGCAGGGAACGCGAGCGCCCAGCTCCGCCTGACCGCAACCACCACGAGTGCGGCGCCTGTTGCGGCTATCAATACGGACACCATCCGCACCGGCAGCGTGGCCTCCGTGCTGCTGACCAAGCGGGCCGACCAGGCCGGGAGCGTCTATCCCGGCATGACCGTCAACTACCACCTGGTGGCCACCAACACCGGGAACAGCCCGGCCGCGCCCAGCCCGATGGCCGGCCCGATGGGCACCCCGATCCTGATCGACGGGGCGCCGAAAACTGTTTTTATCATCCGGGATGTGATCCCCGCGGGCGTCGGCTACGTGCCGGGCAGTCTGGCCACCAGCCTGCCCAATGCAATCAAGCTCTACCGGCTCCCCGGCGACCCGCCTTTCCAGTACCGCACCAACGGCGACGATGCCGCGGCGATCGAAGTGGCGGCGGCCTCCACCGCCTTCAGTCTGGCCCCCAACGTGACCACCGACATGAGCTTTGCCGTCCGCGTCAAGACGGGTTACAGCGGGCCGATTGACAATATCGGGGATGCCTTCTTCGATGACGGCATGGGACCGGTCAAAAGCAGTTCCAACCAGATCGCCCTGCAGGTTCCGCTGGAACGCATCGGCCTGGCCAAGCGCGCCGGCGTGCCGGTGTACGAATATGACCCGGCGACCGGTGTGCCTCTGGGAACGGCGCGCATCCGCTTCAGCTTTGTTCTGGAGAGCTTCAGCGCCAACCCGCTCTACAACGCGCAGATCACCGATGTCCTGGAAGGCGCGGGGCGGTTCGGCAGCTATGTTGCCGGTTCAACGCCCGCTCCGGGGCAATACACCATCGTGGCGGGATCCATGAAGGCGGCATCCC
>JAHYIW010000027.1 GCA_019429445.1 Desulfuromonadaceae bacterium | reverse complement strand
TACGTCGTTACGCTGATTTTTCAGGACCTCGACCTACCTGATGTAGGCCTTCGCCCCTGAAAAACCACCAAGCCTTGGAGGACGAAATTTTTGCTTAGCCATCTCATTCTTTTTTGCGAGTGCATCAATTCGTGAGTTAAATCTAAAAAAATTCGCCGAACCACTCTTTCATCCGTCGTGAAATTCTGTCGAACAGCTGTTCATTGCCGATGTTAAAATTGCGCAGTTGTAAATTGCGGCTGCCATACTTCACCAGCCCCACCCCGGTAGCAAAGGCCGGGGAGTTGACCACATCGACCAACCCGCCGATTTCACGCGGCAGCCCGCGTCGAACCGGCAGATTAAAAATCTGCTCGGCCAGTTCCGGCATCCCCGGTAAAATTGAACAGCCCCCGGTCAGCACCACACCTGAAGCGATCAGATCTTCATATCCGCTCTTGATGATCTCGCGATTCACCAGCGAGAAAATCTCCTCGACACGCGGTTCCAGGATTTCCGCCAGCAGCTGGCGCGACAGAATACGCGGTTCACGCCCGCCGACCGACTGCACTTCAATCGTTTCATCCTTGCCGACCATGGAAATCAGGCAGCATCCTGATTCACGCTTGATTTTCTCCGCCTCTGCACTGGGGGTCCGCAGGCCGACTGCAATGTCATTGGTCAGGTGGTTTCCGCCAAGGGACAACACCGCGGTATGTTTGATTGCGCCATCAATATAGATCGCAATATCGGAGGTTCCGCCACCGATATCGACCACCGCCACCCCGAGCTCTTTTTCGTCTGCCGACAGCACCGCTTCGGCCGAGGCCAGTTGCTCCAGAACGATATCGGCCACTTCGACCCGCGCCCGCTGACAGCTTTTGACGATGTTCTGGGCACTGGCAACGGCACCGGTAACGATATGAACCTTCGCCTCCAGCCGCACCCCGCTCATGCCGAGCGGCTCCTTGATCCCGTCCTGGTCGTCAATAATGAATTCCTGCGGCAGAATATGCAGCACCTCGCGGTCCATCGGGATCGCAATGGCCTTGGCGGCATCGATCACGCGGGTGATATCTTCCTTGCTCACCTCTCGGTTCTTGATCGCGATCACCCCCTGCGAGTTGATCCCCTTGATATGTCCCCCGGCGATTCCGGCGAAGACCGACTTGATCTCACATCCGGCCATCAGTTCGGCTTCCTGCAAGGCTTTTTGAATCGCCTCGACGGTGCTCTCGATATTGATCACCACCCCTTTGCGCAGCCCCTTTGACGGGCTGGTGCCGATCCCGACAATATCGAGCCCTTCATCTGTCAGACTCCCGACGATTGCGCAAATCTTGGTCGTGCCGATGTCGAGACCGACAATCAAACTTTCTCTTTTTGTACTCATATCTTGCCCCTTCCTCGCAGGCTAACTGTTGACTTGACCCGAGCTTTTCGCAACCTTGACGATAACCCGGTCAGCCACATTCAGGTCGATTGATCTTAATCCTGTCAGTCGTGTACGGAGTCGATCAAAAACCCGTTCCAGACGGTCAAGCTTTTCATCATAACCATCGTGTCCCATTTTGACCGGAACCCCCCCGACGAGGGTGTAAAGTTCAACGCCACGCTCGCCGCTGACACGAAATTCCGACACATCGTCAAGCGTAAATACATCGCGCTGTACAAGCGCCCGAACCAGGCGAATCGCACTGGCAATCATCTGCTCTGCCTCATGCGGATTATTCAGCAGAAAATCGCGATCAATTCCGGTGATTACCGGATAATCAAGGACGTCATCCTGATCCAGCACCTTGAAGACCTCCCCGCCGGCATCAACATAATAGAGGTAACCGAGATTGATAATTGCCAGTGGTTGCCTTTCCCTGACGTTGATCTTTACTGCGTGGGGGAAGTGTCGCGTAACTTCGGCAACCGCAATCCACGGATGTTCTTCGATTTTTGCGCCCACCGCGGCCAGATCGATGGCAAAGATGCTCTGTTCCTCGGTCATCCCTGAACAGGCGATGATCGTCTCCTCATCAATCCGCTGATTGTTACTCACCAGAACATCCTGCACGCGGAAACATTGGGCTGTCGCAACCATCTCGACGGCCACGATACCCCCGACCAGCAGCATGCCACCGATGCTGACCAGCACCGTGTAACGCAGGGCAACATGAAACAACTTGCGCCAGGCAATTCCGTCACGCTTTTGCCGCTGACGCCGGTTGGCCTTTATTTTTGGCGGTTTTGTGTGTTTCAGGTCAGACATTCCGCTCCCCGTCAGCCCCTTTGATCACGGTTGCGTTGCGTAACTTTAAGCGCCGCGCCGCAAAGGATTTGTTCAACCAGCGCGTTAAATGACATCCCGGCATGTGCTGCGGCTTTCGGCAGCAAACTGGTCGCCGTCATCCCCGGAATAGTATTCACTTCCAGACAAAAATATTCTTCCCCGCGCACCATATAATCGACCCGTGCCGCCCCTGCACATCCCAGTGCCGTGTAGACCGTCGCGGTGTGCTCCTTGATCCGCGCAGTCAATTCCTCACTCAGTGGTGCGGGTAGAATATATTCAGTCTGTCCGGCAGTATATTTGGCATGATAGTCATAAAATCCGCCCTGCGGGGCGATCTGGATGATCGGCAACACCGTGCCATTCACCACACTGACCGTGATTTCCATGCCGTCGATATACTCTTCGATCAACGCTACCGCTGCAAAGTTGAATGCCTCTTCGAGCCCCGCAATCAGTTCATCACGATTGCGCACCAGACTGATGCCAAGCGTCGAGCCCTCAAGCGCCGGTTTGACCACCAGCGGGAAACGATCCCCGTCTCCCGGATTGTCACGCCACGCGTCGTGCTCCTGCACAACCCGAAAGTGCGGGGTAGGCACCCCGTGGAAAATCAGCATTTTTTTGGTTGCGACCTTATCAATAGCCAGACTTGATGCGAGAATGCCACTCCCGGTGTAAGGGATCCGCATCATCTCCAGCAACCCCTGAACCGTGCCGTCCTCGCCGAAGCGTCCGTGCAGGGCAATAAACGCTACCTCAATCCCCTCCGCCCGCAGTTGCTGGTCAAGGTCGAACCCTGCATCAATCGCTTGCGCCTGATATCCCTGCTTTAGCAAAACGTCAAGCGCTGCCTGCCCGGTGCGCAGCGACACGGCGCGTTCCGCAGAGGTACCGCCCATCAGCACGGCAATCCGTTTGGTTTTCAATTCCTCAATCGTCATCCATCTTCCCCGACAATTTTCACTTCCGTTTCAAGCTCAACATCGAATTCTGCAGCGACGCGCTGACGCGTAAAATCAATCAGGGCGAGAATATCTGCTGCACGGGCGGCCCCTAGATTGACAATAAAGTTTGTATGACAAGGCGATATCTGCGCATCACCCCGCCGGGCACCACGCAATCCGACCGCATCGATCATCCGCCAGGCGACTTTGCCGGGGGGATTTTTAAACACCGATCCGGCATTGGGCAAACCGTAAGGATGCGTTTCGCGACGGGCTGCCAACCGTTCCCTGTAACGGGTTTCAAGTTGCGCCGAATCTCCGGCCGTGAGTGCCAAAGTAACGGCTGTCACCACACTGTCCCTTTGAAACGCGCTGCTGCGGTACGAAAAACCACACTGGTCATGACTCCAGTGCTGTCGATCTTCACCGTTGTGCAGCTGCACCTCACGAATCACGCTGCCCAGTTCCACGCCGTCAGCTCCGGCGTTCATAACTGTCGCGCCACCAATTGTCCCAGGGATCCCGGCCAGACTTTCCAGCCCACCCCACCCCGCCTTGATCCCCTTTGTGATCACCTGTGCCAATGTCGCTCCCGCTTCAACCTGCACCTGTCCGTCAGACCGAATATCGATCGCGCGCAGTCGGTGCATCGCAATGACCGCACCACGAAAACCACCATCTTTAACCAGCAGGTTACTGCCACCACCGACAACCAGCCAGGGAACAGCCGTCGCACGCAACAACGTCAGCACCTTTTCCAGCCCGGCAATAGTGCAGGGGGTGATCAACCAGTCAGCTCGCCCGCCTACCTTCCAGGTGGTGTATTGCGACAGCGCGACATCTGTTTCGATCGTCCCGTCAACGGCGTTGCGCAGTTGCGTTGTCAACGTGGCTGACATGAGCGTCTTTGTCACGTCAGCAAAGCCGCACCGACTTGCCAGACGTCTCCGGCACCCAGTGTAATCACCATGTCTCCCGGTTGCAGTACCCCACGCAGGTGCTCGACGGCGGCTTCCAGGGTCGCGACATGGACGACACTTTTGTGCCCGTGGTCGGCAATCCCGGTCGCCAGGTGCTGTCCCGATACCCCCGGCACAGGATCCTCCCCCGCAGCGTAGATATCGGTCACCACCACATGATCGGCCTGATAGAATGCGGTCGTGAAATCGTCAAACAGAGCCTCGGTACGACTGTAGCGGTGCGGCTGAAAAACCGCCACCAGACGCCGTTTCCACCCCCCGCGCGCCGCCGCCAGTGTGGCACGAATTTCTACCGGGTGATGGCCGTAGTCATCAACCACCATTAATTCGGCATCGTTGCGTTTAATCTGGAAGCGACGGTTTACTCCACAAAAATCCTTGAACCCTGCCGCGATCGTTGCAAACGGCAGATCAAGCTCCATCGCCACCGCCACGGTCGCCAACGCGTTGAGAACATTGTGGCGTCCCGGCATGGCAATCTCGATCTGGCCCAACGCGTCCCCCTGGTAATGCACCTTGAATGACGTCCGGTCGGCGGCATAAACAATATCTTTCGCTTGAAAATCGGCCTGACTGGTCAGACCATAAGTGACAAACCGTTTTTTTACCTGCGGGATCAGATCCTGAATATTGATGTCGTCCAGACATAACACCGCGAGGCCGAAGAACGGGATTTTATTGATGAAATGAACAAAAGCCTCCTTGATCTGATCGAGGTCACGGTAGTAGTCAAGGTGATCTGCATCAATATTAGTCACAATCGCAATCGTTGGCGACAGCTTCAGGAAGGAGCCATCCGATTCATCCGCCTCAACGACCATGAACTTGCCCTGACCGAGCTTGGCGTTCGAACCAAAGGCATCGAGTCGTCCGCCGATCACCGCGGTCGGATCGATATTGCCGTGACACAACACCGTCGCCACCATGCTTGTCGTCGTGGTTTTGCCGTGCGTTCCGGCAATGGCAATGCCATATTTCATCCGCATCAGCTCGGCAAGCATTTCCGCCCGCGGAATTACCGGGATCAGCGCCCGGTGCGCCGCGACAACTTCGGGGTTTTCGGCACGCACCGCCGTCGAGGTCACGACCACGTCCGCGCCAGCGATGTTTTCAGTTCGATGGCCATAGACAATCTGCGCACCGAGACTCACCAGACGCGCCGTCAATTCACTTTCACGCAAATCTGAACCACTGACCCGATAGCCGAGATTGAGCAGCACCTCGGCTATCCCGCTCATGCCGATCCCGCCGATGCCGACAAAATGAATCTGGCGAATTTTTCCGTACATCGTTTCTATCCTTCGACCAGCGACTGACATTCACGCAACAGCGCGTCGGTTGCAGCGGGGCGACCAAGGCTGCGCGCGGCAGCCGCCATCGTCTCAAGCCGACGACGATCATGGAGCAGATCGTCAACCAGCTTACTCAATGTTGCGCCGGTCAGTTTGCGTTGTGACAACAGCAGCCCCGCCCCTTTTTGTGCCAGCATCGCAGCGTTGACGGTCTGGTGATCTGCCGCCGCCGCCGGAAACGGGATCATGATCGCCGGACGACCGGCGGCCGTCAATTCGGCAATGGTGGTCGCCCCGGCACGGCACACGATCAGCGTGGCGGCAGCGTAGGCGCGGGCCATATCGGTAATAAACGGGGTAACCTCGTCACCGTTCCGACCGTTTACCTGGTACGCCGCCCGCACCCGGCAGCAATCATCCTCACCGGTCTGATGAATGATCTTCAGCTGCGGTTGTTCCGTCGTCAGCGTCGGCAGGGCCGCAATAAGCGCATCATTGATCGCCCGTGCCCCCTGACTGCCGCCGAAAACGAGCAGCAACGGTGGCCCGTCAGGCAGTTGCGGGCAATCACTGAAACCGCGCCGCAACGGATTGCCGGTGACCACGGTCCGCTGGCGTGCAAAGGCGGATTCAGTGCTTTGGTGCGAAACGCAAACACGCACCGCCCAGCGCCCGAGCAGACGATTGGTCAATCCCGGCGTTGCATTCTGTTCATGAATCAGATAGTGGCGCCCGGTCAGCGTCGCCGCCAGCAACACCGGAGCCGAGGCATAGCCACCGACACCAACGATGATATCCGGCTTGAATTCAGTCAGGATACGGATCGATTGCATTATGCTGCGCATCAGCAGCGGCACTAACATCACTTTGCGTTTCCAGCCTTGCCCCATCAGCCCACGAATATCAATGGTTTTCAACCGCCAGCCAAGTTGCGGCAAAATACGTGCTTCCAGCCCCCGCTCGGTACCGACAAAGAGAACCTGTGACTCACTGTCGACTTCCATCAATCGTTCCGCCAACGCCACTGCGGGGAACAAATGACCGCCGGTGCCACCACCGGCCAGAAGCAATTTCATCGCGCTTCTCCCGGCAGCTGGCGGGAAATGTTCAACAGCAATCCGACCGCAAACAGGCTCGTGACCAGACTTGTCCCCCCATAAGAAATAAATGGGAGGGCCATGCCTTTGGTCGGAACCATGCCCATCACCACGGCAATATTGACAAATGCGGCAAGACCGATGAGCAGCGTCAGACCAAAAGCCAGAAAACGTAAAAAATCGTTGTCAACGCAGACTGCCGTATGGATGCCGCGATAAACGAAAACCATGAAGAGGGTCATCACCACGCCAACACCGATAAAGCCAAGCTCTTCGCCGACCACCGAAAAGATAAAATCGGTGTGCGCTTCGGGCAAGTAGAAGAGTTTTTGCTTCCCTTCACCAAGCCCCTTGCCAACCAGTCCGCCACTGCCGAAGGCAATCCAGCTTTGGATAATCTGAAAACCACTGCCGGTCGGATCATCCCAGGGATTAAGGAACGCGAGGATCCGGCGACGACGATAATCGACGTTCATTATCATGAAATAGAAGAACGGTAACGTTAAAATGGCCGCCGAAAAAAGGTAGGTCAAACGCGTTCCGGCCGCCAGCAGCATGATCATCGCCACCGCACCGAGAGTCAGGGCGCTGCCGAGGTCGGGCTGCAAAAGGAGCAGTAATAAAATGAATGACAACACGACCATATAGGGAATGAAGCCCAGCGCCAGAGTTTTGACCTTATCCTGTTTCTTCGCCAGAGAGTGCGCCATGTAGATCACCAGTGCAATCTTGGTCAGTTCGGCGGGCTGGATATTTATTCCGCCGATCCGCAGCCAGCGCGTTGCGCCGCCGATATTCTTGCCGACCCCCGGGATCACCACCGCGATCAGCAGCAGCAAACAAAAAAGCAATAACGGCACGGACAGTTTGCGAACCAGGTCCAGATTAATATGCATACCGATGGCCATGGCCATGAAGCCGATCACCGCAAAAACCCCTTGCCGCTTGAGAAAGAAAAAACCGTCCCCGTAATGCCGTTGTGCCATAATGGACGATGCGGAAAAAACCATCACGATACCAAAACAAGTCAACGCCACCGCCAGCAACAAGATTGTCGTATCGTAACGGTTGTGCAGTTCCATCACACCCCCGCCGTTTGCTCGTCAAGAGCATTGACTGCCGCCTTGAAACGTTCACCGCGTTCTTCATAACCACTGAACATATCGAAACTCGAACAGCCGGGGGACAGCAGCACTGTACCGCCGACCGGGGTCAATACGCGGGCCAGGCGTACCGCTTCGTCAAGGTCCGCCGCAGCAATCGTATGTGTCACCGCGCCCAGCTCCGCCGTCATGCGCCGGGTCGCCGCGCCGATCAGAATCAGATGGGCAACGCCATCACGCAACGGCGCAAGCAGTGGTCCGTAATCGCCCCCTTTATCTTTTCCACCGGCGATCAACGTCACCGGATACTCCAGCCCGGCAAGGCTTTTGACGACACTACCGACGTTCGTCCCCTTTGAATCGTTATACCAGCACACACCGTCCAGCTCACGAACATACTCCATGCGATGCGCCAGGCCGCCAAATTCCCGCACCGTCGCCCAGACCTGTTGCGGTGGACAGCCTTCCAGCAGTGGCGGCAGCATCGCTGCCATCACATTCTCAACATTGTGCGCCCCGCGCAACCTGAGTTCGCGCAGCGGAAAATGTTCTTCATGCGAACCGTTGCGCCAGACGATCATCTCTTGATCACGACCTATGCATATCTCCGCCGCAGGGACACCGCTGCCGGAAAAAGGACACTTTGATGCCCTGACTTCGGCAAGCAGGGCGACCACTGCGGAATCATCTGCGTTATAGATAACGACATCGTCAGCGTGCAGATTTTCAAACAGTCGCGCTTTTGCCGAAACATAAGCGGCAAAAGCGGGATAGCGGTCGAGGTGATCTTCGCTCAAGTTCAACAGCAGCGCGTAGTGCGGGCGAAACGTTTCTATCGCTTCTAACTGAAATGACGACAACTCAACCGTCAGGACATCCCACCTGTCACTCATTGCCGTAATCAGCGGGGTGCCGAGGTTCCCCCCGGTGAAGGTCTGTTTCCCGCAGTCGGCAAAAATTGCCCCCAGCAATGAGGTCGTGGTCGATTTTCCATTGGTGCCGGTTATTCCGATCAGCAGTTCCGCAGAAATTTCGCGGTAGGCAATTTCAACTTCACCAACCACCCTCACCCCCGCCTCTTTGGCGGCGACGATCGCGGGCAGATCAAGGGGAACTCCGGGACTGACGACAACCAGATCAGCATGACAAAAGAGCTCCCTGTCATGTCCGCCGCAATCGAGAATCACTCCGTTAGCGATCAGTTCCTTGGCGGCGTCGATTTGTTCGCACGGCCGACGATCAGACAGAATCACCTGTGCTCCCTGACGCAAAAAATAGTCGCTCAGCGCAAGACCGGTTTTACCTGCGCCAACCACGACCACCTGCTGATTTTGATAGTTCACTCCCATGCGTGTCCCGTTAACGCAGTTTGAGCGTCGACAGACCGATCAACGCCAGAATAATGCTGATGATCCAGAATCGAACAATAATCTTCGGTTCCGCCCAGCCCTTGAGTTCAAAGTGATGGTGGATCGGTGCCATACGAAAAATGCGTGTTCCCAGCAAGCGGAAGCTGGCGACCTGAACAATCACCGATAACGCTTCGACAACAAAAATTCCACCGACGATCACCAGCACCATTTCCTGTTTGGTGATGACCGCGATGATTCCCAGCCCGCCGCCCAGAGCCAAACTGCCAACATCACCCATAAAAACTTGCGCCGGATAGCTGTTAAACCACAAAAAACCGAGCCCCGCGCCGATCATGGCGCCACACAGAACCGCCAGTTCGCCCGCTCCCTGAACACTGCTGATCTGCAAATAGGTCGAGAGGTTGGCATTCCCCGCCAGATAGGCGAAGAGCAGATAGGTTCCGGCGGCAATAATCACCGGTCCGATCGCCAATCCGTCAAGCCCGTCAGTCAGGTTGACCGCATTGCCAGCACCGACGATGACCAGTACGGCAAAAGGAATATACCAGACCCCCAGATCGGGACGGACACCCTTAAGAAACGGAAACACCAGCGTTGTTTGAAACGGCGGATACAGGTAAAGGATCGTCCCAGCCCCGGCAGCAATCACCAGCAACCAGAAAATTTTGCTCCGCGCCGACATGCCGTCGCTGTTCTTCTTCTTGACCTTGAGATAATCGTCTACAAACCCCACCGCGCCAAAACCGACGATCACCAGCAAGGTTAACCAGACATAGATATTGGTCAGATCGGCCCACAGCAACGTCGGCAACACAATGGCAAAGAGGATCAGCGTCCCGCCCATGGTCGGGGTGCCTTCCTTTTTGAAATGCGATTCGGGACCCACGCGACGAATATTTTGACCAATCTGCATCTCCGCCAGTTTACGGATCAACCAGGGGCCGAGGATAAAGGAGATCGACAGAGCGGTAATCGTCGCGTAGATGGCCCGAAACGTAATGTAACGAAAAACATACAGTACCGAAAACTGTTCGTGTAACGGGTAAAGTAGATGATAGAGCATGCGTCAGGCTCCTTCCACCGGCGTATAGCCACGCAACAGTTCGGCAATCTTTTCCATCTGCATCCCGCGGGAACCTTTGATCAGCACCCGATCACCACGCCGAAGCAATGGGCACAATTGCTCAAACGCCTCACGGTGATCGGTCACACAGATGATTTTTGATGCATCCAATCCAGCGGACATCGCCCCGCCGACGATATCTTCGGCAAAAGCCCCAAGGACAATTAATTGATCGACGCATGCAGCGGCGTATGCACCAATTTCGTGATGCATAAAACTTGATTCACTCCCCAATTCGAGCATATCGCCAAGAACGGCTATGCGTCGTCCACCAGCTTCTGCCAGCGTTGACAATGCGGCGCTCATCGACAACGGGTTGGCATTGTAATAATCTTCAAGCAATGACCAACCGGGGGCACACACTGTCCACGCCATGCGCCCGGCAGCGGGACGAAACCGTTCCAGTCCAGCGACAATCTGCTCCACGGAAACATGCAGCTGATCAGCCACCGCGGCAGCGGCCAGGGCGTTGTGGACGTTGTGCCGCCCGGCAACTTGCAGGGTGACCGGCCATTGCCTGCCCCCCATCTGGAGCAGAAAACGATACCCCGTTTCATCCGCGACGAGTTCCGTTGCCCGGACTGTGGCGGACGCCGTGAGCCCGAATGATATTTTTTCAACGCCATTGGCCACCGGTAAACTGACAATGCGTTCGTCATCGGCATTGACCACCGCCACGCTCCCCGGCAAAAGACGCACAAACAGTTCGCCTTTGGCACGCGCCACCCCCTCAAGATCGCCCAGCCCTTCAAGATGTCCGGGGCCGATATTGGTAATGACACCGAAATCAGGAGCTGCAATGTCGGTCAACCGTGAAATTTCCCCCCGTCGATTCATCCCTAACTCGACGACGGCCCACTGGTCCCTGGCCGTCAGTCGCAACAGGGTCAGGGGGAGACCAATCAGATTGTTATAATTACCGGCCGTTTTCAGCCCCGGACCGGTTCCCGTTAAAATCTCGGCCAGCATTTCCTTGGTCGTGGTTTTGCCGCACGATCCGGTAATGGCAACCACCGGCAATTTGAAAAAATGCCGCCAGCCCGAAGCGATATCGCCCAGCGCAACCAGGGTGTCAGCAACCACGATCACCGGAATATCCGCCTTGAACGGCTCCGCCGAGAGGCAGGCAGCCGCTCCGTTGGCCACCGCCAGCGGCAGGTAATGATGCCCGTCGAAGCGCGCACCGCGCAACGGCACAAAGAGTTCGCCCGGTCGTATCGTGCGGCTGTCGGTACTGATGCCGCTGATCGGCACAACAGCGCGGTGAGGAGGCACATCAACCCCGAGCCAGCGGGCAATCTGGGCGAGATTCAACTGCATCTTTTCATCTCCCGCTGCGCCAATGCGGCGCGTGCTTCCTCGCGATCATCAAAATGGCGGCGTTCGCCACCGATCAGTTGATAATCCTCATGCCCCTTCCCCGCGATCAGCAGCAGATCTCCAGGCTTCAGGAGTGAAACGGCGAACTCAATTGCTGCGCGCCGATCAACAAAAGACAGATACCCCTGATGGCGTCCGGAACGTGCTTCATCGACCGTCAACTGATGATCGTGTACCCGTTCGACACCACGACGGACATCGTGCAGAATCGCCTCAGGATCTTCGCTGCGCGGGTTGTCCGAGGTCAGGATTGCCAGATCGGCGTAGCGCGCAACACATTCCCCCATCACCGGTCGTTTCATCTTGTCCCGGTCACCACCACAACCGAAAACCGCCAACAGTCGGCGTGGTTGCAGCTTGCGCAGCGTCTTTAATACCTGCTCCAGGGCGTCACCGGTATGGGCATAGTCGACGAGAATTTCGGCACCAAGAGTATTTTCGATCCGCTCCAGGCGTCCCGGCACCTGCCGCGCGGCGCGAATCCCGGTCGCAATCGTTTCGGCAGCAATCCCCAGTGCAACCGCTGCTCCAGCGGCACATTCGATATTGCTGCGATTGAAGTCACCCAATAAGCGACTGCTCAGCGGGGCCTCCCCGGTCGGGGTGCGCAGTGTGCCACGGATTCCATCGAGAGAAATTTCGGCGTCATGCAAACGAACATTTCCGCCCGCTCCGCACGTTATAAACGCCCCGATTTCTCTCGCCAGACGCGCTCCAAACGGATCTTCACCATTGACCACCGATCGCCCACCCGATTGCGCTAATAACGCACTGAAAAGAATCCGCTTCGCGGCGAAGTAATGTTCCATATCCTGGTGGTAATCAAGATGTTCCGGGGTCAGATTGGTGAATACGCCAACCGTGAACTCAACCCCGGAAACCCGATGTTGCGTCAAGGCATGTGACGAAACCTCGATAATCAGCGCGTCAGCCCCCTGTGTCCGAAAATCGTTGAAGGTGCCGAGCAGATCGACCGCTTCCGGGGTTGTGTGCGGGGCCGGTCGCTGTTCCTGCTCAAAACGGTAGTTCACTGTACCGAGCACGGCGGGCCGGTACCCGGCACTACGCAATATTGATTCGAGCAGGTAGGTGACGGTTGTTTTTCCGTTGGTTCCGGTGACACCAATGACCGGAACATCCCTGGTCGGATGATTAAATCTCGCGGCGGCGGCATGAGCCATCGCCAGACGGGCATTCTCAACGACAATCCCGGTCACGGAACCGGGGAGATCGATCTCCGCTTCCGCGACAATCACTGCGGCGCCGCGCGCAATCGCCTCGGCGATAAAATGACGCCCGTCAGTATGGGCCCCCGGCAGAGCAAAGAAAGCATCCCCTGCCACAACACGACGCGAGTCATAGCAAATCCCGGTCACCGTTGCGGCAGGTGCGCCGTAAACTTTCAGCGGATTGAGTGTTGATATCAAGTCTGTCAGTTGCATCGCTGCTCTCAACGTTAAAACACCAGGCTGTCAGGAGCGGACAACGTCACCTGAACCCGGTCCTGATAGGTAATCAACTCGCCGGGCTGCGGTTGCTGCGCCACCACCCGCCCGCTGCCGACAAATTTGACATTGATATTCGCCTGTTTCATCTTGCGCAATACCTGGCGATAGCTCAGGCCAGCGAAATCCGGCATGCGCTGCATCCCGCTCGCGCCAGCCGTCGCGTTCATCAGGATATTCTTGTTCACCGGTGGTTCACCCGGAACTGTTTCAGCCAGCGATTCGAATGAGCGCCGGGCAACCGGTTCGGTCGGTGGAATTTTGAGATAATTCATCGCCTGTCCGGCAATGCCGGCAAAAACCGGAGCCGCGACCAGCCCCCCGTAGGTGGTGTCTTGCGGTTCATCAATCAGCACCGTAATGACCAGTTGCGGGTTATCCGCCGGAATAAAACCGACAAACGAGCCGATCCGCTTATCGGCTGAATAGCCACCGACAACCGGATCAACCTTTTGTGCTGTCCCGGTTTTCCCCCCCACCCGGTAACCAGGAACCGCCGCGAGCGTAGCCGTGCCGCCGCGCCCGGTGGTGCGCTCCAGCATGTCGCGCACCAATCGCGCATTGGCGGTCGAAACCACCTGCCGGACATAATGGGGATAATGCCGATCAACGAACTCACCATCTGCAGAGACAGAGCGATCAACCAGATAGGGGACCATCAGCCGCCCGTCGTTGACGATAGCAGCGATCGCCATCGTCAATTGCAGCGGGGTGACACTGATCCCCTGACCGAAAGAAATTGCAGCCAGATCCATCTCGAACCAGTCTTTTGCAGGGCGCAACAAGCCATCAACCTCCCCAGGGAGATCAATACCGGTTTTTTCGCCAAAACCGAACCGCCGCAGATAGCGATAATAAGACTCACGTTCGAGCATTTTACCGATTTTTGCCGCACCGATATTTGAACTGTACTTTAGAATGTCGGCAGGATTCAGCTTTTCGTGGGAATGGTGATCCTGTATCAACTTCCCGGAAACGCGATAGGAGCCTTTCTCACAATAGATCTCATCTTCGGGTTGAATGACCCCTTCATCGAGCGCTGCTGCAATCAGAAAAGTTTTGACCGTCGAACCGGGCTCAAAGTTGTCGCAGATCGCACGATTGCGCCATGCGGAAGGATGATATTGGCGGAAAGCATTCGGGTTGTAGGTTGGCCAGGTCGCCATTGCCAAAATCTGACCGGTCTTCGGTTCGACAACCACCGCCGTCCCGCTTTTTGCGCGCGCCGCCTCAACGCCTCCTTTTAACTCCTTTTCAACAATGTACTGAATATTTTTGTCGAGCGTCAAAAACAGGTCGTGTCCGCCACGTCCCGGCTTAACCAGCGGATCGTTGCTCAGGCCACGCCCCAGGGCATCACGCTCGGTCACCAGATAACCGCCGCGACCGAGCAACAACGTGTCATATTTAAGCTCCAGCCCCTCCAGCCCCCGTGGGTCAAGACCGGTAAAGCCGATCACCTGCCCACCGAGCGAAGCATTTGGATAGTAGCGCCCGTGCTCCTGGATCGTCCTGACTCCAGGCAAAGACAGCTCTTTGACCCGCGCAGCAACATCGGGAACGACCTGACGCTTCAACCAGACAAAATCACGTTTTTCGTTCAGACGAGCGGCAAGGGTCTTGCGTGGAAGATCAAGCAGTTCGGCCAGTTTATGCAGTAAGTTGGTGCTCGCCTCACCTGCTGCCTGATCCGGGTCGGCGTAAATCGAATCCATTTCAAGGCTGACTGCCAGCGCTTCTCCATTACGATCATAAATCGTTCCCCGCTGCGGGGTCAGTGGAATGGTTTTTTGATATTGTTTTTCAGATCGTGCCCGAAGTTCTTCCCCCTGGACAATCTGCAGTTGGAATGCCTGGACCAGAACCAACACAAAGAAAAGCGCAAAAACCCAGCCAATGCCGCGAATTCGTACCCTGATCCATTTCTCGCGCTTTTCCTGGTCCATTTTACTCCACAGTTACGACCTGCTCCGCCACCGGTATCAACAGATTAAATTCCATTCGCGCCAAACGTTCGATGCGTTCCGGGCTTCTCAGACTGGCCGTTTCAAGGCGCAAACGGCTCTGTTCCTTCTCCAGCCCGCGCAGTTCACTTTCAAGACTGGAGATGGCATATTCAAGATTTGTAACATGCAGTCGCGACCAGACAAAAAACAGGGACAGGGTCAGCAGGATGAGCGCAAAAACGAGGAGCGGGGCAAGGGCTGGCCGCTTCAGTTCAAAACCATTTATTTTCGGAATAAGAATATCAGCCATCGCAATGCACTCCTTGACAGGTCACTATTGTTGCACTCGCAAAAAAGAATTAAGTGGCTTCTGAGTAACTTCAAGGTAACTATCTGAAATCACATTCTTTAGAAAATTGAAGTTACTCTATGAAAATTCGCCCCACGGGGCGTGAGTCGCTAAGCAAAAATTTCGTCCTCCAAGGCTTGGTGGTTTTTCAGGGGCGAAGGCCTGCATCAGGGAGGTCGAGGTCCTGAAAAATCAGCGTAACGCCGTAGGGCGGACTTTTTGCGACGCCATCACTATTCGATCAAATTTTTGCCGCCACGCGCAGCATCGCGCTCCGTGAACGAGGATTATTCGCAACCTCCACGGCTGCGGCTCTGACCCCTTTGCGGGTCAGTATTTTCAGCGTTGCCTGGCGAGTGCATGAACACACCGGCAACCGCGGTGGACACTCGCAGCTAAGCGCCTGATTACGCATAAAGTGTTTCACGATCCGATCTTCGAGAGAATGGAAACTGATGACCGCCAAACGCCCGCCTGAATGCAACAACGGAACAACTGCCGCGAGCCCCTCCCGCAGTGCGTCAAGCTCGCCGTTCACCTCGATGCGCAGCGCCTGGAAAACGCGCGTTGCCGGATTGATACGCATTGTGTCGGCACTTTTTGGAACAACCTCGGCGACCAGTGCCGCTAATGCTCGGGTCGTGTTCAGGGGATGTTCCGTTCGGGTTTCGACAATGCGTCGTGAAATCCTTCGCGCCCAGCGCTCTTCACCGTATTCGAAAAAGATTCTGGTCAATTCCTGCGCTGACAGTTCAGCGACAAGATCTGCTGCGGTTCTTCCTCCGCTCGTGTCCATGCGCATATCAAGCGGTGCATCACCCTGAAACGAGAACCCTCTGGCCACGGTGTCGAGTTGATGCGAAGATACCCCCAAATCGAGCAAAATGCCGTCAAACTGATCAAAACCATGTTGTGCTGCCAGCTCCTGCACCTGAGCGAAATTACCATGCACCGTCGTCACGCGCTCGCCAAAGGGCTCAAGTTCGGCAGCGGCAGCAGCTAATGCCGCCGGATCCCGATCAAGTCCAAGCAGGCGTCCATCAGGGGAACTCTGCTCCAGAATCAACCGGGCATGTCCGCCTCCCCCCAGTGTCGCGTCAAGATAAATCCCTCCGGGACGGGGCTGGAGCCAGTTAATAACCTCTTGCTGCAAAACTGCGACGTGTCTGAATGTCGCACTCATCTCGGCTAAAAACCATGCTCGTCAAGAAAATCCGGGTTTTCACGCAATACTTGCCGTGCGGAGTTCATGACCACCGAGTGCTGGATGTGGCTGTAGATTTCAATTTTGTCAAACACCCCGAGGATGACAATTTCTTTTTCAAGTGCCGCATAGGAACGCAACGAGGGCGGGATCTGGATCCGCCCCTGTTTGTCAAATGTGCATTCAACCGCAGAGGCAACAACCAGTCGCAAAGTTGCCCGTGCCGCGCCACCGGAGACATTGTTCCTTAAGTTTTCGACATCTTTGTGCCATTGGGACGCCGGGTAGGCGGTCAGCCCCCCTTCGGAATTCTTGGCAACGACCAACTGTTCGTCTCCATAGACATCCTTCAATACGTCGCGGAACTTCGCCGGGATACTCACCCGCCCCTTGGGGTCGATCGAATTATTGAATTCTCCGCTGAAGTTCATCCGCCGTCCCTTGCCAAACATTTGACACTATTATACACATTTTGACACTTTTCACCACTATAGGGAGGCAAAAGGGGCCTGTCAAGGAAATTTCCTGTTTTTCATCGGGCAAGGGAAAAGCAGAGGGGGAGTGAACGATGAGGCGGTCAGCCAGACGAGGAGAGCGGCGACGGCAAATGCATCTCAATCTCTTCAATACGGCGGTCAACCAGCTTCAAAACCACCAATTCAATACTTCCAACGTAACAGCGGTCGCCTTCTTCAGGGATGCGCCCCAGGGTCTGGAGCAACAGACCGGCGATCGTCGTGGCATGCTCTTCGGAAAACTCCAGGCCAAACTGACGATTCAGGGAACGCAGTGGCGCGCTGCCATCGATCAGGTAGCACCCCTCACCGAGGTCACGTACCTCCACTTCATCGGCATCATATTCGTCCTGGATCTCACCGACGATTTCTTCAATGACATCTTCGAGGGTGACGATCCCTTCAACGCCACCATATTCATCGACAACCACGGCGAGATGTACCCGCCGCCGCCGAAACGATTGCAAGAGCGGTTCAATCCGTTTTGATTCCGGCACGAAATAGGGTGCGCGGATTACTTTCTGCAAATCAAAATCGGCTGGTCGATCGACGTAGCGAAGAACCTCCTTCGAGTGGATGATCCCAACCACGTTGTCAAGATTGCCTGCAAAAACCGGAAAGCGTGAGTGCCGCGAGGCACGTGCCAACTCCAGAATTTCCGCAAATGATGAAGAGAGGTCGATCCCGACAACTTCTGTCCGGGGAATCATCACGTCGCGAACCTGCATCTGGGAAAGCTCGAAAATCCCGTGCAGCATCCGATGCTGTTCTTCAGCGACCACGCCACTTTCTCCACCTACCGCGATCATGGTGCGAATTTCGTCATGCGACATGAACGGTTCATGCGCGTTGGCACGCGCGCCCCCCCCCGTCAGCAGAGCCCCCAGGCGGGTGGTCAGCGCAACCACTGGAGACAATATCCACATGACAGCAGCAATCGGGCGCAACACCAGAAACGACATCTTCTCCGCTTGCCGGGCAGCGTAGGTTTTGGGACAGATTTCAGCGAATAGCACCAGCAGAGGAGTCAACACGGCAACCGTCAGCACCTCACCCCGCTCACCGAACAGGTCAACAAGCAAACTTGCAGCAAAAACGGATGCCGCGACATTGACCAGATTATTGCCGATCAGAATCGCGCCAAGCAACCGATCAGGACGGAGCAACATCGTTTCGAGCTGCACCGCACCGGGAGTTTTTTTTTCAACCAGATATTTGACCCGCAGACGATCTATCGCCATCAGGGCGGTTTCCGAACCGGAAAAGAAAGCGGAAAAAACAAAAAGCAGAACCAGACCAGCAAGGTGCCAGAGTTGATTTTCGGTCATGCGTCAGCCACGCTCCAGAGCATATAAAATCACATTCATGTTCAGACCCCAGGAAGCTGTCCGACAATAGAGGCCGAAGCGAAAGGCCAGAAGCTTGAGACCAGACTTTAGCTCGTTTACAGCCTCATAGCCGTAGCTATGAAGTAAAAATGAGCTGAAATATGGGCCAAACAGCTGGGTTTGCAGCCGGGATCTCATTGTCGGACAGACTCCTAACCTATTCTGCCGATGATGACAATCGCGTAAGGTGCAAAAAACTGGGCAGCGACCCACGAAAAAACAAAAACCAAACAGCTTAAAGATCTTCGCGCCGCGATTGATTTTCAAACCGCGTGAAGCGATCCTGAAAAGTCAGGTGAACGGTACCGATCGGACCGTTTCTCTGTTTGCCGATAATTATTTCAGCGTCATGTTCGTGGTTTTTAGTACACTCACGCTCTTTACTCCGGCAATCCTCGCAATAAACCGCTTCGCGGTAAACAAACATGATGACGTCGGCATCCTGCTCAATCGCCCCCGATTCACGCAGGTCCGCCATCATCGGGCGCTTGTCGGAGCGGCTTTCGAGTGACCGATTCAGCTGCGACAGCGCGACCACCGGAACATGCAGCTCTTTCGCCAGCCCCTTGAGCGAACGCGAAATTTCCGAAATCTCCTGCTGGCGACTTTCTGCATTATGCCCCTGCATCAGTTGCAGATAATCGACAACGATCAAACCGAGATTCTTGTCCGCCTTGAGCCGCCGCGCCTTGGCACGTAGTTCCAAAACTGTAATCCCGGGGGTGTCGTCAATATATATTGGTGCTTCGGAGAGCAGCCCGGCGCCATTGGTCAGTTTGGGCCAATCTGATTCACCGAGATGGCCGGTGCGCAGCCGTGAAGCATCAACCCGGGAAATAGAGCAGAGCATCCGCTGTACCAGTTGCTCCTTCCCCATTTCCAGCGAGAAGATGATTGTCGGCGCCTTTTCTGTGGCGTGAACCGCGGCATGTTCAATCAGGTTCAGGGCAAAAGCCGTTTTACCCATCGATGGACGGCCAGCGAGGATAACCAGATCGTCCGGCTGCAATCCGGCGGTCATTTTGTCAAGTTCGACATATCCGGTGGGAACACCCGTGACGTGCTCTTTACGTTCATAGAGCTTTTCGATCATCTTGAAGGTGTCCTTCATTATTTCCTTGGTGGAAAAATATGAAGGACGTGATTTCATATTCGCAATCTCAAAAATCGATTTTTCAGCCCAATCGAGCGCCGCTTCGACTTCGCCTCCTTCGTAACCGCGCCCGGCAATTTCGGTGGCAACCTCAATCATCCGGCGGGCAATCGATTTTTCTTTTACCAGCTTTGCGTAGTAAACAATGTTGGCGGCGGTCGGCACATAATCGACCAGGTTGCCGAGGTAACTGGCACCGCCGACACTATCCAGATCGTTTTCCAGCTGAAGTTGGGCAGTCAGGGTTACCAGGTCGGCAGGTTCGTTCTTGTCGGATAGTTTAATCAGTGCAGAAAAAATTTTGCGGTGGCTTTCACGATAAAAGTCTTCGGGGCGTAACAGTTCGAGGGCTTTATTGAGTGCTGAATTTTCGAGCAGAATGCCGCCAAGAACGGACATTTCCGCTTCGAGGTTCTGAGGGGGCAAACGATGACTGGAATCGTTCATAGCATTCGTGCTCCAAAAAGAAACCGGGAGGAACGGACGTCCGCACCTCCCGGCTGGCGGGCTGTTTCAAGCCGCCGCAAGCGGCGGCACCGGTGAACCTTTGAGCAAGGGCTACTCAGCAGCAGCGAACACTGAAACCTTGACCGTTGCCGTCACTCCGGCATCAAGCTTGACGGCGACATCGTGGTCGCCAAGATTCTTGATCGGTTCGGGCAACTGAATTTTTTTGCGGTCGACTTCAATCCCGGCTTCGGCAAGTTTCGCCTCGATTTCCATCGTCGTCACCGAGCCAAACAGCTTGCCCCCCTCACCGGCGCGGTGAGTAAGGGTGATTGGTGATTTTTCGATACGTTGCTTGAGCACTTCAGCGGCCTGCGTTATTTTTTGCAGTTTGCGCTCCAGCTGGCGTTTGCGGTGATCGAGTTCCTTGACGTTCCGTTGACTCGCTTGCAGAGCCAACCCCTTGGGCAACAGATAATTGCGTGCGTACCCCGGCTTGACCTTGACGACATCGCCAATCGTTCCCAGGTACTCAACATTTTCAGTCAGAATGATTTCCATAATATCCTCCAGTAGCTATTCGCCAGGCTTTTTGTTGCGCGGTTTACGAAAATCCGCCCACAGATCGAAAACACCGAAACCGGTGACAATCAGCGGCAGCGGATTCAGAAACAGAATCAGTACATAACTGATCCCCTGAATAAACCCGGGGACGTTACGTCTCCGGAAAAAACATCTGACAATGGCCACCCCCTGAACAAAGTAAATGGGCAGGATCACGGTCAGGAGATTGAGTGCCACACTTTGTGCCGCACCGGTCAGAAAAAAACTCATGAAACCGGAGAAAATCAATACCCAGATTGCCGGTTCTGGCGCTTTCCACTGCTCAAACGCTGGCCCGGTGATCGTGTAGCGACCGCCGCCAACCAAGGTTAAACCACAAACAGTCAACAACAGGACAGCCCCGGAAACGGCAATTGTCAGGCCGGGAAAGATCCGCTGCAAAACATTCCGAACGCTGTCAAGCACCGCCGCAACATCGCGTTGCTGTTGCGGCGTCAGATCGGTTGTTTCGTAGACCGCGCTGACCGTGATGATTTCCCGTTGCACAAAGGTGTCGATCAGTTCCAGCGGGCCGCTTTGCAGATTGAACGATACGACCCCCAGAACCAGAGCGGCACAGCTGATGTTCACCAGCAATGTTCCAATGATCGCCCGATCCCAGTGCCACCGGGTGCGCAGTAAAGCACCAAGCACCAGACCCCCGATCCCGTATTGCAGCAGATAAACACCGGCAACGCTCACCCCCTCCCCGCTCAAGAACAACAAACCGACCGTGGTCAAGGTGACAACGATCGCACCGTAGCCAATGCCGCAGGTAAGCACAATAAAAGCCGTCGGCAGAGGTGAAAAAAGGGTAAACGCCATACCGAACAGACCGAGCAGACCACCCAGAGACTGGAGCAACAAACTCACGCTGACCGCTGCACCACTATAAAGCAGGGATCGATTATTCACTACAACGCGGCTTTCGTCTTTTTTTAACCAACCGCGTGACTGGTTGTAAATGGCAACAGTGCAATGTTCCGCGCACGTTTAATTGCCAGCGTCAGCTTGCGCTGATGGATCGCACACGTGCCGGAAATCCGCCGCGGCACAATCTTGCCCCGCTCGGAGATAAAGATGCGCAACGTTCTGACTTCTTTGTAATCGAGTTTCAGGGTTTTATCGCCGCAAAAACGGCAACCTTTACGACGGCCTCCAAAACGACGGCGGGGAGTACTGGGCTTGCTTCCTTGTGGTCTCATATGATTAATCCTTTTTGGCGTAATTATTCTGCAGTTTCGGTTTCTTCTTCAGTATCCTCATCCGTTTCGTCGTCCGCTGCTTCCTGAGCAGCTTCAGTGACCGGCTGCTCACTGACCGGCGGCGGCTGATAACCATCTTCGAGCAGGATGGTTTGAAATTTCATGATCGACTCGTCGATCCGCAGCCGACGCTCATATTCAGCAACCACCTTCGGGCCGGCTTCGAAGATCAAGAGGACAAAATTACCACGGGATTCCTTCTTGATCGGGTAGGCCAGCTTGCGCACACCCCACTCCTCGATCTTGAGGATTTCGGTGCCCTGATCTTCGAGCACCCCCTTGAACTTGTCGAGCATCGCAACGTAAGCGTCACCGACGACCTCCGGGTTAATAATAAAAATTGATTCGTACGTACGCATGTAAGTGTTCCTCCTTACGGGTTGAGTAGCCCCGGCCGTTCCGGAGCAAGGAGCGGGTGTCACCGTGACACCCATTTTTAGCGAATTGTGATTATTAACACAACACTGATCTCTTTTCAACGATTTTTAACGGAGCTTTGTTGCGCGGCTAAACGTTAAAACGGAAATGCATCACATCACCGTCCTTAACCAGATACTCCTTGCCTTCAAGGCGCATCAGCCCCTTCTCTTTGGCGCCACTTTCCCCTTTGGAAGCAATGAAATCGTCGTAACCGATGACCTCGGCGCGAATAAACCCTTTTTCAAAATCGGTATGAATCACCCCGGCGGCCTGCGGAGCCTTGCTGCCGTTTTTGACTGTCCAGGCGCGGACTTCCTTGACCCCGGCAGTAAAGTACGTGATCAGGCCGAGCAATCGATACCCCGCCTGGATCATCCGCTCAAGCCCCGACGTGTCTAAACCGAGTTCACGTAAAAATTCGTCTTTCTCCGCACCTTCCAGTTCGGCAATTTCTTCTTCAATGCCGCCGCAAATCATCACCGCTTCGGCACCCTCGGCCGCAGCATGTGCGCGCACCTTGGTCACCAGTGGGTGATCGGCGTCAGCGAGGTCGGCCTCTGCGACATTGGCAATATAGAGTACCGGCTTGGCGGTAATCAGATGAAGATCTCGCACCAGTTTGCACTCATCATCGGTCAAGTTCACAGCGCGTGCCGGACGTCCAACGTTGAGCATTTCACGGAGTTTGAGCAACACTTCCAGCAGTGACTGCATCGCCTTGTCACCACTTTTAGCCAGTTTTTCAGTGCGGGCAACGCGTTTTTCAACCGTATCAAGGTCAGCCAGGTTCAGTTCCGTCTGGATCACTTCGATATCCCGCAGCGGGTCGATAGAACCATCCACATGCACCACATTGTCATCTTCGAAACAGCGCACCACATGTGCAATGGCATCGACCTGACGAATATGACCGAGAAACTGATTCCCCAGCCCCTCCCCCTGACTGGCTCCCTTGACCAGCCCGGCAATATCGACAAACTCAATAGTTGTCGGCAGGACCCGCTGGGGATTAACAATCGCCGCCAGAGCATCGAGCCGCCGATCGGGGACACTGACGATGCCAATATTCGGTTCAATGGTACAGAACGGATAATTGGCCGATTCCGCACCGGCGGAGGTGATGGCATTAAAAATCGTCGACTTACCGACATTCGGCAAACCGACAATGCCGCACTTGAATCCCATAGTTGGCAGTCCTTTAAAATATCGATAGCCGGGGCAATGCCCCGGCTATCGTGATCAGACAAAATGTAACAAATTATTTACAGCAGTGGGGCAATAACCAGCGCGACCACACTCATCAACTTGATGAGGATGTTCATTGACGGACCCGAGGTGTCTTTGAACGGGTCGCCAACGGTATCACCAATAACAGCCGCAGCGTGGGCAGCGCCACCTTTTTTTTCACCTTCAACCTTGCCCTGTTCAATGTACTTCTTGGCGTTATCCCAGGCACCGCCTCCGTTCGACATCATCAGCGCCAGCATGACACCAGTCACGGTCGCACCGGCAAGCATCCCGCCAAGAGCATACTTGCCGAGTACAAAGCCGATCACAACCGGCGCAACCACCGCCACCACCCCAGGGAGAACCATCTCTTTCAGGGCCGCTTTGGCGGAGATATCGATACACTTTTGTGAATCAGGCTTGACCCCGTCGCGGCCTTCAAGCAGCCCCGGAATTTCGCGGAACTGACGACGAATTTCGTCGACCATCTTCCCGGCGGCCCGACCGACACTGGTCATGGTCAGGGCACCGATAAAGAACGGCAGAGCCCCACCCAGCAGCAAACCGATAACCACCATCGGATCGATCAGATTGATCGCTTCAATCTTGGCGGTGGTCGCATAGGCGGAGAAGAGGGCCAACGCCGTCAGTGCGGCGGAACCGATTGCAAACCCTTTACCGATGGCCGCCGTGGTGTTGCCAATGGCGTCAAGCCCGTCGGTGATTTCACGAACATCTTTGCCAAGGCCCGCCATCTCCGAGATGCCGCCAGCGTTGTCGGCAATGGGACCGTAAGCATCGACGGTCATGGTCACGCCGACCGTCGCCAGCATGCCGACCGCAGCAATACCGATACCATAGAGACCGGCACAATAATTGGCGACAAAGATCGATACACAGATAATCAGAATCGGCACAGCGGTACTTTCGAGCCCGACGGCCAGACCATGAATGATGTTGGTTGCCGGACCGGTCTTGCTGGCCTCGGCGATACGCAGCACCGGAGCGTGAGCGGTATAATATTCAGTCACCTGACCGATCGCGATACCCGCCAGGGTGCCGGCAAGGATCGCCCAAAAAACACCGGCCGCAATACCAAGATACTGAATGACAAAGTATGCCGCCACCAGAAAACCGAACGCTGCGACAAAAGTCGTGGCGTGCAGAGCCTTGGCCGGGTTGATCCCCTTGAGCAACTTCATCGAACCGATACCGATCAGCGAAAAGATCAGACCGATCATCGCCATCGACAGCGGCAGGAGCATCGCGTTGGCACGCACTGTTTCGAGGGCCACACCGTTCGCGCCCAACTTGTTCAGCAGCGCCGGACTGGCAGCGACCGCAATCGCGATCGTAGCGATAATCGAACCAACATACGATTCAAAGATATCCGCACCCATCCCGGCCGTGTCGCCGACACAGTCGCCGACATTGTCAGCGATAACGCCGGGGTTACGCGGATCATCTTCAGGGATTCCGGCTTCGACTTTACCGACCAGGTCGGCACCGACGTCCGCTGCTTTGGTGTAGATTCCGCCACCGACACGCGCGAAGAGGGCAATCGAAGACGCGCCCATAGCAAAACCGTTGATATAGCCGGCAGACGCCAGGTCACCGAAAATAATAAAGGCCACACCAACGCCGACCAGACCGAGCGAAGCAACCGCCAGCCCCATAACCGCGCCACCGTTAAAAGAAACTTCCAGCGCCTTGGCCTGCCCGAATTGGCGAGCGGCTTCCGTCGTCCGCACGTTGGCGTGAGTTGCGGCTTTCATCCCGATGTAACCGCAGGTCATCGAACACAGCGCACCACCGAGAAACGCCAGAGCCGTCTGATAATTCATGCCGATGGTGATCAGCGCAAAAACGATGGCGATAAAAATCGCCAAGACTTTATACTCGCGACTGAGAAAAGCCATGGCGCCGTCAGCAATGGCATCGCCAATTTCACGCATCCGCGCATTACCGACCGGTTGCGCCTTGACCATGCCGTACAGAATAATGGCAATAACAAATCCGATCACACCCAGAATCGGTGCGAAATATTGAACTTCCATTTCCCTGATCCTCTCTTTCCCCTGATAATTATTCGTTTAAAATATTGCGGCCGTTAAACTCATTCATGGCTTGCTGCGCCCCCTGAGTAAGGAGAACTTTCAGCGCCGCGACCGCGTCATTAAGTACTGTTTCGAGTTTTTGTCGTTCCTCGCCAGCGAACGGCTTGAGAACATAGTCGGCAACATTGCCATGTTGCGGTCGGTCAACGCCGATCCTGATCCGGCAAAAATCGCCACTGAGCACCTTGACAATATCGCGCAGACCATTATGTCCGGCGTGTCCCCCGCCAACCTTGATGCGGAGTGCACCAAAAGGGAGGTCGATATCATCGTGAACCACAATCAAGTGCGCAGCATCAAGATTCAGAAATTTGCAGGCCGGGCCGACGCTCGCACCGCTGCAATTCATGAATGTCTGCGGCAGCAGGATAGCAAGGTCTTCACCGTCCAGACGGCCGCGACCAAAATAACCCTGAAATTTTTTCTGTTGCAGCGACACTCCGGCCCGCGCGGCCAGGCGTTCCGCTACCATGAACCCGACATTATGCCGGGTTGCAGCATATTGCGGGCCGGGGTTACCCAGCCCGGCAACCAACGTCACGGAATTCAACCCTATTCTTCGGTCTCTTCGGCGACTTCTTCCTCTTCGCCGTCAACCGCCTCTTCTTTATGACCAACCACGGTAATGACCGTGAAATTGACATCGTGAGGGAATTCGAGGCCTGCGGGAACAGCGACATCGGCAATGTGCAGAACGTCGCCGATATTCAACGCTGTCACGTCGATATCGATCGAAGTCGGCACATCGGTCGGCAGACAAAGCACTTCAAGCTCATGACGGATCACCTGGAGGCTACCCCCGACCTTCTCACCTTCGGACTTGCCAATCGGCTGAACTGGTACCATGAAACTGCCTTTTTGCGACAGATCGATCACCAGAAAATCGGCATGAGTCAAGTTGCGACGAATGGCGTGAATCTGGGCATCCTTGAGAACCACAACTTTACCCGAAAACGGGCCGTCGCCAGCGAGGGTGATCAGCGTATTCCAGCCAGCTTCACCGGAAATTATTTTTTTCAGCGGTTTCGGGTCGATGGTAATCGCGCAAGGAGCGATCCCTTTGCCGTAGACGACGCCGGGGATCAGTTCCTGGCGACGCAGGGTGCGGGCAACGCCTTTACCGGTTGCTTCACGCAAGGTTACATTCAATTCTTCTGCCATGGTCTATCTCCATTACTCTCAGCTCACGACAACATGTCGCGGCCTACCATAAAAGTGCGCCAAAATGGCGCGGCGAATCGGTTTCCCCCAAAGAAACCACAGCGCGCGAACGAAAATCATTTCCGCCAGGGCACTGTAAAGCAAACAACTTAAACGAAAAGCGAACTGACCGATTCGTCCCCCTGAATCCGGCGAATCGCTTCCGCCAGCAGCCCGGCGACCGACAGTGAACGCAACTTCGAGCACCGTGTCATCTTGTCCAGGGCAGGGATGGTATCTGTCACCACAACCTCGGTCAGGCAGCTGTTTTCGATCCGCTCCAGTGCCGGACCGGACAGTACCGCATGGGTTGCGTAGGCATAGACATCCTTGGCACCGTGCTCTTTCAGCGCCTTTGCGGCGTTACACAAGGTCCCGGCGGTATCGATCATATCATCGACAATCACGCAGGTTTCACCCGCGACATCACCGATAATATGCATGACTTCGGACACGTTGGCGGCGCTGCGGCGTTTGTCGATAATGGCCAGCCCCGCGTCGAGGCGCTTGGCAAAAGCCCGTGCCCGCTCGGTGCCACCGGCGTCCGGAGAAACCACCACCACGCGTCCGGGCAGAGCCAATTTGATATCTTCGAGCAACACCGGTGCGGCATAAAGATTATCCACCGGAATATCGAAAAAACCCTGAATCTGCCCGGCGTGCAGATCGATCGTAACGACCCGGTCAGCACCGGCGGTGCAGAGCAGATTCGCCACCAGCTTGCTGGTGATCGGGGTGCGCGGAGCAACTTTGCGATCCTGACGAGCATAGCCGAAGTAAGGGATAACCGCTGTGATCTGGGCCGCCGAAGCACGCCGCAGGGCATCGAACATCACCAGCAGTTCCATCAGCGTATTGTTGGCCGGAGCACAGGTCGACTGAATCACGTAAACGTCGCGACCACGCACGTTCTCGCCGATTTCGACCATCACTTCGCCATCGGAAAATGCCTTGACCGTCGACCTGGCCTGTTCGATACCAATATCCGCGCAGATTCGCGCAACCAGTTCGCGATTCGAATTACCACCGAATATCTTAATATGGCCCATACTCTGGAACTCCCCGGCTCTGAAAAGGTGTAGGTCATGGCACGGCCATGACCTACTGATTGACTGGCGGAGTGTGGTTTTAATCAACCACAGACTCCTTGAAAAGTGGCTGGGGCGCCAGGGATCGAACCTGGGAATGCCGGAATCAAAATCCGGTGCCTTACCGCTTGGCGACGCCCCATTAATCTTTTATTTATCAGATTGGCTGAACTGAGAAAACTCGCCAGTCGGTCGCGCTCCGTAACTCCTCGGCCGCAGCATCAGCCGCGCTGCGAGAAGGATAAACTCCGAAAACCGTCGCGCCGCTCCCCGACATCAGCACTCCCTGAGCACCAGCGGCAAGCAATCGATCTTTTACAATTTGCACCTGCGGGAATTTCGGGAGCGTTGCGGCTTCGAGATCATTGTGCAGCAGAGCGATCAACTTGGCAGCCTGTCCAGAAAACCTCGGCAGTCTAGCCGCATCATTTTTCGATGTCAATACCAAATTTTCATAGACCCACTTCGTCGCCACCGCGACCTTTGGATTGACCAACAGATAGCAGACATCAGGCAGCCCCGCAACCGCTTGTAACCGGTCGCCAATCCCTGTCGCCCAGGCCGTTTTCCCGAAAATAAAGAACGGCACATCGGCCCCCAGCTTCACCCCGATCCGCATTAATTCGGCGCGTGACAGTCCCAGCCCCAGCAGCTGGTTGAGACCGGTCAAAACTGTTGCGGCATCGGACGACCCGCCACCGAGTCCGGCAGCGACGGGAATGTGTTTGTCGATAACGATCCTTATCCCGCCAGAGTGATCATTTATTTCCAGCAGTTGTTGCGCTGCCCGGGCCGCGATATTTTCTTCCCCGGCAGCCAGCACCAAACCGTCGCAAACCACATTAACGCCCGGCTCTGCTGTCAGCTCCAGGGTAATTTCGTCATAGAGCGAAACCCGCTGCATCAACATCGCCAGCTCGTGGTAACCGTCCGGGCGCTTGCCCAGCACGTGCAGACAGAGATTGATCTTGGCCGGAGCTTGCAGCTTGAGGATGGTTTGAGTCATTGGCTTGGCGATTTCTGGCCCGACCTAAATCCCCGGAATGCCAAGCGGTCCCGGCATATCGGGGAGACAACCCGCCAGCAGCAGCACAGCCATCCCTAACAGCACCAACCAGAAGATTCTATTCATCCCTTTTCTCCTTGCTTTGATTGCCCGTAAGCCATCGGCAAACGCACCTTCACCGCCCTTGCCGAATTAAATGACACCCGACACTAGTACCCTGTAACCCATAGGATTTCGAGGGATTGCGCAGGGCTTTGACGTGTCAGCAAGGCGCGATTTCTGTTGCCTAGCCGTAGCTAAACAGCTGAAATCGGAACGTAGCTGACGCGGCAAAGAACAAGCAAGATGCGAAAGATTATGGGTTACAGGGTACTCGCCCTTGCAATTGCTCGCGTACTGACTTAATCTCGGCGGGTTGATCAAGGTACACACCGATGACGTTGAGGTATCCCTTGATGAGGTGTTTTTTAGCCTTCCCGAAAAAAATTGTCAATCAGAGAATTCCGCCATGACCTTACTCTATTTGCTTGATCTCCTCGGCACTGCCGCCTTCGCCGCTTCCGGTGCCTGGGCCGGGGTACGCCGGGACATGGACGTCTTCGGCGTCCTCCTCCTCGGCATGGTCACCGCCACTGGCGGCGGCACCCTGCGCGATCTGCTCATTGGTGACACACCTCCCTTTATCTTCCATAATGAAACCTACCTTTACCTGTCTCTTGTCGTCTCCCTCGCCGTTTTTCTATTTCATGGCAAAATGGCATTCATTGCCCAGCCCTTGCTGTATTTTGACGCCATCGGTCTCGGCACCTTTGTGGTCATCGGGACAAACAAGGCTCTCGCCTTCAATCTTGGCTTGCTCGGCGTTGTCATGATGGGGGTGATCACCGCCACGGCTGGCGGCATGGTTCGCGATATGCTCTCTAACGAAGTCCCGCTGGTGCTGCGTAACGAAGTTTATGCCTCGGCATGTCTGGCCGGGGGAGCACTCTTTTATCTGTTACGCCATACCCCCCTGCCAGAGGAGCTGACGCTGCTGATCACGGCTTTGACCGTAATCGTCATCCGCTTGCTCGCAATTCGCTACAACTGGTCACTGCCGCACGCGAGCAGTAAATAGAGCGCGTAATTTCGCGGCGGTTCATTTGTCCTGGGCAAAGCAACCCGCTCTGCCACCATCGCCACCATAATCGCTTGAATCTTTTTTATGCCGGGTATAAGGTGCGGACAAATTAGAAGAGGCCTGCATGAAACCACCCAAAAAGAGCATCAAACCTGCACCCGATACCGTCCCCCGCCCCCCGCGCAAGTCGGTCGATACGGTTGAGTTCACGATCGACAGACTGAATGTCGAGGGGATCGGCGTCGCGCGCGACGGACACCGCGAGGTATTGATCGCCGGTGCACTGCCGGGCGAAAGGGTGCTGGTGCACATTGTCCATCGCGGTCAACGTCGGATCATCGCCGACCTGCGGCGCATCCTCACTCCCAGTCGCGAACGCATCCCCTCGCCGTGCAAGGTTGCACGCAAGTGTCTCGGTTGTCCGCTGATCGCGCTCCACAGTCGGGCGCAGCGCCGCTTTAAATTCGATCGCGTCCGCAACGCCCTGATCGCCATGCCAACGCTGGAGTCTATCTCGGTACAGCCCGTACTGGATGCCCCCGCAGCGCTCGGCTACCGCACCCAGGCCAAACTGGCGATCGGTGGTAACCGGCGTGACGTGCGCATTGGTCTGTACCGGCGCGGCAGCCACGATATTGTCGATATCGACAACTGCCCCCTCCATCATCCACTGATCAACCGGATCGTCGCCGTGGTGCGCGAAGAAATCATCAAACAAAAAGTTCTTGTCTACGATCCCCGCCGCAAACGCGGGTTGCTGCGTTATGTGGCGATTCGGGTCAGTCCGACCAACAACAAGGCGCTGGTGACCTTCGTCACCACCGAGCGCAACTATAACGAAATGACCGCGCTGGCCAAGTGGCTCAAGCGCAAAATCCCTGAAGTTGTCGGCGTCCACGAAAATGTCAATATGTCAGACGGCAATGTCATTTTTGGCCGCGTAACGTTCAAACTTTTAGGCGTTGATGATCTTTTTGACCGGGTCGGTGCTGTTCAGTTGAGTCTTTCCCCGACCGCCTTCTTTCAGGTGAATCACGATCAGGCGACCCATCTTTACCAGCTGGTGCAAAAATGGGCCGAACCCACTGCGAGCGATACCGTCCTCGACCTTTACTGCGGCATCGGCGGCATCGCCCTGCATCTCGCTGCCGTTGCCGGACAGGTGATCGGCATTGAAAGTAACGAGGAAGCAATTCTCAACGCGCGCCGCAATGCCGTATTGAATAATCTGAAAAATTGTGTTTTTTATGCCGGAATGGCTGAAGATCTACTCGAGGAGATGGCCGCAGAGCTGCCACTGCGACCGATTGTCGTTGTGAACCCGCCCCGTAGCGGGTGCGCTGAAAGTGTTCTGCAAGCCATCATCTCGCTGCGGCCGAAAAAACTGATCTACGTTTCCTGCAACCCCGATACACTGGCCCACGATCTCGATATCCTGGTCAAAGCCGGTCTCAAGCCGATCACTGCCCAACCGGTCGACATGTTTCCGCAGACCCCGCACGTGGAAACGGTCGTCCTGCTTGCAGGCGCCTGAGCTGCCCCGGCTCACCATACGACGCGAAAACCGCATCCCCCAACAGAGCAGTCCGCGCAATGCAGCAGGCATCGTCACTTAGGGCCTGCAGGAAAACAAGGTGGCCGGAAGATGAGATGCAAGATGGTCATGTTATTTTCTTACCGGCCCTTACGCAAATGGCGTAACCGATCGTTGGAATAACGCGCAAAGTGCGAACCAGGATAGTTCGCGACAACCTGCTGATAAAGTTCGCTCGCGTGTGTTTTATCGGCCTGCTGTTCGTATCGTTTTGCCGCTTCGTAAAGTTCACGCGGCGAATCACGCCACAGTGTCAGCGATGACACAAACATCACCACGGCGACCATTCCCACGACCATCCCTGCTCCAGCCAAAAACCGTTCCTGCGTCATCATGTCTGCCTCCGATCCTTTAATTATTTTTTACTAATTATGGTATTCTAACAAATAATATTTATTTGTCCACCTCTCTCCTGCAATCTTGCATTTGGCGATCACAGTCGTTATAGTGACCGCGATTTACAGAAAGGGATGAGCATGAAAACCCTCGACTGTCGCAACTGGCAATGCCCCACCCCGGTGATCGAAACCCGCAAGCAGCTACTGGCTGAACCGGGGAACAGTCTGACTGTCCTGGTCGCCGATGCGTCGGCACGTGAGAATGTCAGTCGCCTCGCACAAAGCCTTGGTTACGAGGTTGCAACGGACGAGACAAACGGCAGCTACACCCTCCATTTAACCTTTTCCGGCAGCCACGCCGTCGCCACCGCAACCACCGCCGCGCCGGGCAAAACCGTTCTTTTCGTTACCGGCGAAACCCTCGGCAGCGGCAGTGATGAACTCGGTCACATTCTGCTGAAAAATTTTCTGATGACCCTGATTGATGCCACAACGCATCCGGACACCATCCTGTTCGTCAATGGCGGAGTCAAGCTCACCGTCACCGGTTCCGATCTACTGTCGACACTCAACACCCTGTCCAGCAACGGGGTCGATATCGCCTCTTGTGGTCTCTGTCTGGAATTTTACGGCATCAAGGACCAACTGGCTGTCGGCCGGATCGGCAACCTGCTCGAAACCGTTGAAACTTTGCATCAGGCGGGACGGGTGATCCGGCTTTAAATCCTCGTTACGGGAGCAGTTCGTGATCTGGTGCCACGCCCGGTCTTCAAAACCGGTGGGGGGCGTATCCCGTCCCCGGTGGGTTCGATTCCCATCTGCTCCCGCCAATACCAATAAAAACGGGGCCTCAGCAAGATTTTGCTGAGTCCCCGTTTTTATTTTCCGCTCCTTATTTTTACGAAAATCACCGCTTGTCATGTAGCTATTCCCGCAACCAAATCACTTCAAACGCTCCACTCTTACTGGGCGGAGCGCATCTTTTGGGGAATTTATTGTTCACTTGACACTGTAAAACTAATATTGTATATATTTGTACAAATGTTTGTATATTTAAGTACAAGGACTTGCACAAAATGGTACAAACTAAATACAGGTTAGATAAAAATGAACTCCTCGAAAATGGTCAGCTATGACGTCGCCGAAGAACGCTTACGCCCAAACATAGACCACTTCCTGTCACTACTAAGGGAAGGTATAAATAATGACTGACGACAAACTCCTCAAAAGTCTCTCCAAACTCGGATTTCCGATGTTCGAGCCGAGCGAAGAGTTGGATGTGAACGAGACCTTGGCCGAAGTAGTCAAGAGTAACGATACCCGTCTATGGGAAGGGTTTCCCGTCCTTCTGGCCAATGCAGGAGAAAGCTACCAGTTTGATTCTAGCCAGGTTGAACGGCAACTTTCCACAGATGACCTGAAGGAACGCTACCACCGACTCGTATTACTTTCGACCGCAGTCTATGCTTATTACAAGCTGACATTTTCATGGTTGAGCAAGCTAAAGAAAAACTTCTCCGCTGACGATATGAGTCGGGTAAAGACCTGGCGCAATGCCCTGGCCCGCTACCAGACGCCAGATTGGATGAACGAGGAATGCGATCCCGGGCGAGTCAGGGGTCTGTTTGAACTGTACTATGAAGAGAAAGTCGAAAAAGACCGGAGACGCAAGGACCGTTACGAAGAGTTCTCGCTGGAATATGCCCTGTCACAGGTCTTCTCCCCAAAACAGAAGGAGCTGTTCAGGAAGAAGCTGGAGGGCGACCCTCTGACTAAGACGGAGCAGGAATATTATTCCCGAACAGTGAAAAAGAAAGTGGTTGCACTCGCCAACTCGGAGCTGCATAGTTTAGCCAGGAAGTTACTGGAGCAGTAGAATATATTAGATATTTTGCAACATTGCGGAATATCAGGTAAAAATTTGCTACACGTTTTGCTGCGCACGGAACATGAAAACGGCAAATTCAGGATAAGAAAATGTAATAATTCCCTTAATTTTGTCGTGGCATGGACTCAATCACCTAATTGTGCAGATGTTGAGTTTGTTTGATGAAACATAAAAAGTGGCATTTGTAGATTCAATAGTTTTTGTGAACTGCTTACCAGTCAAAATGTATCAAAACAGGAATAACACCATGACAAGTACCCAACAACGCGCCGCCCTGCAACGCCAAATCTGGTCAATCGCCAACGATGTACGAGGCTCAGTGGATGGCTGGGATTTTAAACAGTATGTACTCGGCACCTTGTTTTATCGCTTTATCAGTGAAAACTTTGCCAGCTATATTGAGGCCGATGACGACAGCATCAATTATGCGGCGCTTGCCGACAACGTTATCACCCCGGAGATCAAAGACGATGCCATTAAAACCAAGGGCTACTTCATCTACCCCAGCCAATTGTTTGCTAATATCGCCAAAGATGCCAACACCAACGAGAGCCTGAATACGGATCTCGCCGCCATCTTTGCTGCGATTGAATCTTCCGCCAATGGCTACCCCTCTGAACCGGACATCAAAGGCCTGTTTGCCGATTTTGATACCACCAGCAACCGCCTGGGCAATACGGTGAAAGACAAGAACACACGTTTGGCGGCTGTGCTCAAAGGCGTGGCTGGGCTCGATTTTGGTGATTTTGAAGGCAACCATATCGACCTGTTCGGTGATGCCTATGAGTTTCTCATCTCCAACTACGCCGCCAATGCCGGTAAATCGGGTGGTGAGTTTTTCACTCCGCAACACGTCTCCAGGCTGATTGCGCAGCTCGCCATGCACAAACAGAAAAGCGTCAATAAAATCTATGACCCGGCCTGTGGTTCCGGTTCGTTGCTGCTGCAAGCCAAAAAACATTTTGACGCCCACATCATTGAAGACGGTTTTTGGGGGCAGGAGATCAACCACACCACTTACAACCTGGCGCGGATGAACATGTTTTTGCACAACATCAACTACGATAAGTTCAATATCCAGTTGGGTGATACACTGCGAGATCCGCATTTTGGCGACGACAAACCCTTCGACGCCATCGTCTCCAATCCGCCTTATTCGGTGAAATGGATCGGCGCAGACGACCCCACCCTGATTAATGATGATCGCTTTGCCCCAGCCGGAGTGCTCGCGCCCAAGTCAAAAGCTGACTTTGCCTTTGTACTACATGCTTTAAGTTATTTATCCAGCAAAGGCCGAGCAGCCATTGTCTGCTTTCCCGGTATTTTTTACCGTGGCGGTGCTGAAGCCAAAATCCGTCAATATCTGGTGGATAACAACTATGTCGAAACCGTGATCTCCCTCGCGCCCAACCTGTTTTTTGGCACCACCATCGCGGTGACTATTCTGGTGCTCTCCAAACACAAAACCGATACCAACACCCAGTTTATTGATGCCAGCGGCCTGTTTAAAAAAGAGACCAATACCAACATCCTCACAGATAGCCACATCGAACAGATCATGCAGGCGTTCGACAGCAAAGCCAATGTCGATCACCTCGCCAAATCCGTACCCTTTGAGCAGGTCGCCGCCAACGACTACAACCTGTCGGTGAGCAGCTACGTCGAAGCCAAAGACAATCGCGAAATAGTGGATATTTCCCAGCTCAATGCCGAACTGAAAACCACCGTCGCCAGGATCGACAAACTTCGCGTGGAGATTGATGCCATCGTGGCGGAGATTGAAGACGAGGGGGCTTAAGGCATGAGCGATGTCATTATTTACACCACCGAAGACGGCACGACCAAAATTGATTTACGCCTGGAAAACGGCACGGTTTGGTTGTCTCAATTAGAAATTGCAGAGCTTTTTCAAACTACCAAACAAAATATCAGCAAGCACGTTCAGGCCATTTTTGACGACCAGGAGCTGAACGAAAAAGCAACTGTCAACCAGCAGTTGACAGTTCAAAAAGAAGGCGAGCGCGAGGTTTCACGCACGATTGCACTCTATAACCTCGATGTGATTCTGGCAGTCGGTTATCGTGTACGTTCGGTGCGTGGCGTGCAATTCAGGCGCTATGCGTCCACTGTTTTGAAGGAATACCTGGAAAAAGGTTTTTCCTTGAATGACGAGCGCCTGAAAAACCTCGGTGGTGGAAATTACTGGAAAGAATTGCTGGGTCGCATTCGCGATATTCGCTCCAGTGAAAAAGTGATGTACCGTCAAGTGCTCGACCTCTACGCCACCGCAACAGACTACACCCCCGATAGCGAGCAAAGCCTCACGTTTTTTAAAATCGTACAAAACAAACTGCACTATGCCGCTCACGGCCATACCGCCAGAGAAGTCATCTACCTGCGCGTGGATAGCGATAAACCCTTTGCGGGCTTAAGCAGTTTCAAAGGCAGCCAGCCCACACAGGTCGAAGCCATGATTGCCAAAAACTACCTCAGCGAGCAGGAATTGCGGGTGCTCAACAACCTGGTTTCTGCGTATTTTGATCTGGCTGAATTGAACGCCATTGAAGAGCGAGAAATGCGTATGGCCGATTATGTTCGCGAGCTGGACAACATCCTGAACTCCACCGGGCGCAAGGTACTGGACAATGCCGGCAACATCTCGCATTCCCAAGCAGCAAACAAAGCCAAGCTGGAATACCAGAAATACAAAGCCAAAACACTGGACAATGTGGAAAAAGACTACCTGAAAACCATTGCTTCACTGGAAAAACAGGCAAGAAAAGAGAGCCGTAAAAAAGGCGGTGACGCATGAGTAACAAAGAGACCATAAAAGCTTTTGAAGATCGCACGATTCGTTCGTTGTGGGATGATGCAACGGAAGAGTGGTATTTTTCCATCGTTGACGTGGTTGCCGTATTGACGGACAGCGTGAACCCGACAGCGTATTGGCGCAAACTCAAAGAACGCCTGAAAAAAGAGGGAAATCAAACCGTGACAGATTGTCACGCTTTCAAAATGCAGGCGGCTGACGGCAAAATGCGAAAAACCGATTGTGCCCATACCGAACAGCTTTTTCGCCTGATCCAATCCATTCCTTCACCTAAAGCTGAGCCGTTCAAACTGTGGATGGCACAGGTCGCCAGCGAACGCATCGACCAGATTCAGGATCCTGAACTCTCGATTGAACAGGCGATGAAAGACTACAAGCGCCTGGGTTATTCGGACAACTGGATCAACCAGCGATTAAAATCCATTGAAATCCGTAAAGAACTCACTGATGAATGGAAAAAGCACGGCCTGGAGGAAGGCGTACAGTTTGCCACACTCACCGACATCATTTATCAAACCTGGGCGGACAAGACGGCCAGAGAGTACAAAAAATTCAAGGGATTAAAAAAGGAAAACCTGCGCGACAACATGACCAACAAAGAGCTGGTGCTGAACATGCTCGCTGAAATCTCCACCAAGGAAATTTCCGAAGTGACCGATCCTGATTCATTTCAAGCGCACAAAAAGGTGGCACGGCAAGGCGGCGAGGTGGCCCGAAACGCACGCTTGGAGCTGGAGTCCAAAACCTTGAAAAAGGTGGTTTCTCCCCTGAATGCCAAAGATGCAAGCATGCTGCATCTGCCTGATCACAGTCAGGAGGATATCCATGAATAATACACGCTTTATGGAAAAGCTGCTGGATGGGGTTGAGGTGGAGTGGAAGGCGCTCGGAGAAATTGCAAAAATTCAACGAGGAGCATCGCCTAGACCTATTTCTAAATTCATTACAGACGATGAAGGCGGTGTTCCATGGATAAAAATTGGTGATAC
This sequence comes from Desulfuromonadaceae bacterium, assembly GCA_019429445.1. Lineage (NCBI taxonomy): Bacteria > Pseudomonadati > Thermodesulfobacteriota > Desulfuromonadia > Desulfuromonadales > Desulfuromonadaceae > Desulfuromonadaceae bacterium. The sequence goes on along the minus strand of JAHYIW010000027.1, from coordinate 1,236 downwards.
TGAATCTGGCTTTAAATATGTTCAGAAAACGGCTCAAAAAATAACTAAAGAAGGTGCTAAAAAATCTAGGGTTTTAAATAAGGGTGATTTTATCATCTCTAACTCAATGAGCTTTGGTCGACCCTATATTCTCAATATCACAGGAGCTATTCATGATGGATGGGCTTCAATTAGCGAGTTTGGAGATAAGTTAAACTCAGATTTTCTATATCACTATCTAGCTTCAAAAAGCGTTCAAAACTATTGGCTAAGTAAAATTAATAGCGGTTCTGTAAGTAATTTGAACGCAGACATTATTAAAACTTTGACCATTCCCATCCCCTGCCCAGAAAACCCCGAAAAATCGCTGGAAATCCAAGCCGAAATCGTCCGTATTCTGGACGCATTCACCGAGCTGACCGCCGAGCTGACCGCCGAGCTGACCGCCGAGCTGACCGCCCGCAAAAAACAATACAACTACTATCGTGACCAGTTGTTGAGCTTTGAAGACCCCGTCATTCCGCGCGAAGTCGCGGAATCCACTGGACCCTGCGACTTCGCGCAGGGTGACAAAAGGCAGGTGGAGTGGAAGACGTTGGGGGATGTAACTAAAAAATGGTATTCAGGTGGAACCCCAACAGCTGGTAAACCAGAATATTATGAAGGCGGTGAGATTCCATGGCTAAGAACCCAAGAGGTTAAGTTTTCTGACATTGAAAAAACGGAGGTTAAGGTAACTCTTTCTGCATTGAAAAATTCATCCGCCAAATGGATTCCTAAAAATTGCGTGATAATTGCAATCTCTGGAGCAACGGCAGGCAGGTCTGCAATTAATAAAATACCGCTAACAACCAATCAGCACTGCGGTTGTTTGGAAATAGACAGCGCAAAAGCATTATATAGCTACGTATATCATTGGGTTTGTTTTAACTATGAAAACATTAAGGCGCTTGGTCAGGGGGCTAGAGGCGACCTAAACTCTAGCATTATAAAAGGCTTCAAGCTACCTATTCCCTATGCCGACGACCCTGAAAAATCACTCGCAGAACAATCCCGTATCGTCGCCATCCTCGACAAATTCGACACCCTCACCAACTCCATCAGCGAAGGCCTGCCCCGCGAAATCGAATTGCGCCAAAAGCAATACGAGTATTACCGCGATTTGCTGCTCCGCTTTCCCAAGCCCGACACCTCAAAACCAGAAGTGGACGGCCTGATATGAGAAAACCAATCCGGCAGTTAGCACAAAACGCCCGT
>JAHYIW010000026.1 GCA_019429445.1 Desulfuromonadaceae bacterium | reverse complement strand
ATCCTCCCGTTCCGTTGAATAAAGCGCTATTCAATAACAGGGGACAATGGAATTACAAGACTGGTATCTTATGGCTTTAATCTTTAACTTCCGGGAAGTTGTCCTTTGATTCCAGTCATATATAACGTTGTTGCTTTATTGCTTTTGTACCTATCTTTGGTGAGAAAAGTGACCGAAACCACTATTTTAATGATTGTGTTGCGGCCATTGGCGTGCAGTGTGCAAAACCCTGAGGATTTCAATAGTATTGTCGCGAACCCGGTAGGGGATGATATAGGGGGAGCCGGGAATGACGAGCTCCCGAGTTTCGTATAACCGCCCCGGACGCCCCATTGCAGGGTGGGCAGGAAGGGCGTTGATCGCATCCCGGAGGCGCCGGGAGATCTCTTGCGCCGCCTGCTGGTTGTCCCGACCGATGTAATCGCGGAGTTCCACCAGATCATCAACGGCGGCATCGAGCCAGCGGATTTTCATCGGGGCCGTTCCGTTTCCTTGTCGCTCCCCCAGGTGTTGAGCCATGAGTCGATCCGGTCATGCTCGACAAACACTGCCTCCGCTGCATCTGCCTGTCGGATAGCCGTTTCGATAGCCTGAACCTGCCATTCATTGGCACACAGGAATTCTTCAATAGCTTTTTTGACCAGGTGGCTCCGGGTTCGATCCGTGGCACTGGCAAGGCGATCGAGCCGCTGCCTGGTTGCGTCATCAATGCGGATATTGACCAATCTGCTCATGACGGCCCCTTTCTGATATGTGTGTGATTGTTGATGGCGTCGCAAAAAGTCCGCCCTGCTGCGTTACGCTCGTTTTTCAGAACCTCGACCTACCTGAGGTAGGTCTTCGCCCCTGAAAAACCACCAGTCCTTGTAGGACGAAATTTTTGCTTAGCCATCCCCTGAGCTTGTGCGAGAGCATCATTGTTGCTATTGTAGTGCGATGTAATACAGCGGTCAATAATGATTATCGTCGGGGTTATCAGCAGCGGGGGGAGTGCAGTTCTCTGTTTGACACTCGGGGACTCCCGATTAGGCGACACCCATAACGACTGAATTTTTCATCATCGGTCATGATGGCTATGCGTTTCTGAGTCGCTTGCGCAATCAACATGCGGTCAAATGGATCGCGATGATGAAAAGGCATTTCGTTGAGCAACAAGGCATCCTGCGCGGTGAAATCGAGTAAATCAAAGCCACTTTTGTCGGCAATATCGAGGGGGTTGAACTGCACGTCAAGTTTGCCGATTGACGACTTGATCATGATTTCTGCAACCGAAACTGCGCTAAGGTAAACCTGATTCGCTTGTGATTCAAGTTCGGCCCGCCATTTTGCGGGCAATCGCTCTGGTGCGGAAATTGCCCACAGAAAGATATGAGTATCGAGAAGGATTTTCATCGCTCAATCCCCGTAAAACATGTCATCAATGTCGTTATCTGCGTCGCTGAAATGCTCGGGAATGTCTATTTTACCGGCCAGCAGACCAAGGGTGCGCTTGCCTTTGGGTTTATGCACCACCAGATCGACCAGTGGGAGATTGTTTTTGGCGATGATAACCTCTTCACCGTGATAAGCCATATCGATCAGCTTTGACAGGTTGGCTTTTGCTTCGGAAATGTTGACAATCATAACGACCTCCATGGATAAAACAGGTCAACTCTACCAAGATTGGTCCAGTTGGTCAATAATGTTGTCACAAGAAAATTGCTTGAATAAAAGGAATTCGCGCAGATATGAAGGTACCTTGGCTGCGTGTAACGCGGAGCTTGAATGTAAAATATTTCCCTGCTAAAAATTCCAAAAAATGTTATAGTGTTGATTCATAAAACAAAAATCGTCTTATCTCGTCCCCCTGCCTGGATTCCCCCACTCTCGCGGCGAAATGTAGACAGAGCCCTCACGCGGAGAAAAATTGATGAGTGAAACAAAGTCAGCCGGTGATATTATCGATGCACGCTGTACCAAATGTAAAGACATTACCAATCACACCATTGTCGCTCTGGTTGAAGCAAAAGTTGAACGCGTCAAATGCAACGTGTGTAGCGGAGAACATAAATATCGTGGTGTGCCGCGGCAAAAAAGCACCGGCACGACGGTCAAGGGTACGACCTCGCGGCGTAAAGACCCGGTGGCGGATGAACGTGACGAATGGGAAACACTGCAAGTTAAAATTGAGAACGCCGATTCACAGCCTTACGCGATGGACGGTGTTTTCAGAAGAAAAGATGTGATCAGACATAAAATTTTTGGTCTGGGTCAGGTGGTCGCGATTGCCGGGCCGAAAAAGATTGAGGTTCTGTTTCAGGATGGGAAGAAACTGCTGCGCTGCGGTTAATGATTCTTTTCAGCTCATGTTGCATAAAAAAGGCGTCCGTTGCGGACGCCTTTTTTAGTGTGCTTTTTTAAAAGAAAACAGTCAACGGCGAGAAGATCCTCACTGCTGCGCGTAAGCTGTGGCGATCTTTGCAACGATCGCTTCCTGATTGAGTCCGGCGCAGTCAATGGTCAGCTGCGCATAGCGTCGATACAGAATCTGTCGTTCTGCGTACAGCTCGCGAAAGCTCTGTGTTGCCGAGCGGGCAATGCCGCGCGTATCAAAGTTATGAATGCGCCGCACAATTTCATCAAAATCGACCTGGAGAAAGATGATCGTTGACGCAGTGGCCAGATGGGTCATGGCGGTTGCGCTGTAGACCGCGCTCCCGCCGGTGGCGATGACATGATCGATAACATTCAGGCGGAGGATTTCTTCCTCTTCAGCGCGGCGCAGGGCACCATATCCTGCGCTGTCGAGAATCGCCTGCAACGAGCGACCGCAATTTTGCTGGATGAGGATGTCGGTATCGACAAAGCCTTTCGCCAGCGTTTTGGCGAGAATAATGCCGACGGTGCTTTTTCCCGCGCCGGGCATGCCGATCAGGGCGAGATTACTTTTCATGAGCGTCGCCCTGCACAACAACGGGGGGATCGCGCAGCGGATCGAAGAGGTATTCCAGACCGTTGAGCTTGATCTCGTAGACGGTACGCAGCATAGCGCCGAGTTCGCCGGCCGGAAATCCTTGTTGCGCGAACCAGACCACGTACGTTTCCGGCAGATCGATGAGGCGCATTCCGGCGTGTTTACCGAAGGGCATACGCATGGCGATCAATTTTTCCAGCTCAGCAAACGGGGACATCGTGCCCCCTGTGCAGCGCCGCAATAAATTGGCGGGAGCTGACGACCGGGTTGTCGGCATGAAGGATGGCACCGATGCAGGCAACGTGGTGGCAACCGGCATGACGCAGCGCGTCGAGCCGTTCTGAAGTGACTCCACCAAGGGCAAAGATCGGCAGCGCATGCCTGGCGCATACCATGCGTAGCGGGTCGAGACCGAGCGGTTGACCGTAAGGGAGTTTTGAGGGGGTCGGGTAGACCGGGCCGAAGGTGACGAAATCAGCCCCCTGGCTTGCGGCGCGGTCGACTTCTTCCGGCGTGTGGGTCGAAACGCCGATCAGCTTGCCTGGGCCGAGGTGGCGACGCGCTTCAGTCACCGTCATTGACTGCCCGCCGAGATGGACCCCGTCCGCTGCAACGGTCCGCGCCAGATCGACTTTGTCGTTGATAATCAGCCGGGCATTAAAGGCGCTGGTCATCAGGCGCAGCTCGATGGCGACGGGCAACAACTCTTCCGCCGACAGATCTTTTTCCCGCAGTTGCACGCAGCGCACTCCGCCGAGCAGCGCCTGCTCAAGCTGGCCGAGCAGATCCTTTCCTTCCGGCAAGTGAAGGCGATCACTGATCACATAGAGATTAAAATCGACAGCAGGGCGCGACATGGCTCAACGTCCGGCACTTTTGTCCAGAAACGCGCCATCCCAGTCTTTCCAGATCGGGTCGTAACCGTGGCGGCGCAACATGGCGGAAATTTCTGCCGGGGTGCGGTCATCATCGATGGCGAACTGCTCGGTGCTGGCCTCTTTGTCGCTGTAGCCGCCGGGAGCGGTACACGAACCGGCACTCATCTGGGTGATGCCGAGGGGGAGCAGGTTGTCGCGCAGAGCGGCGCTCTCACGGGTCGACATGACCAGCCCGGAATCGTGCATCAGCAGGCGCATGGAACAGATCAGCTGGACCAGATTTTTGTCGGAGACCGGATTGGGCGGGGTATAACTCCCCTCCGCCGGGCGCATACGTGGGAAAGAGATGCTGATCAGGCTGCGCCAGTAATGTTTGGCCAGATAACCGGCATGCAGGCCGGTGAAGAACGCTTCGGTGCGAAAGTTGCCGAGACCTTGTAGAAAACCGATGCCGATCCGCCGTAGCCCCGCCGCACCGCCGCGCTCAGGGGTCAGCAGCCGAAAGTCGTAATCACGCTTTTTGCCAAAGGGGTGCAGTTCGGCGTAGAGTTCACGGTCGTAGGTTTCCTGATAGATTGTCAGCCCGTCAACTCCGGTGGCGACCATCTGCTGGTATCCGGCGATCTCCATCGGGTAGACTTCGATGGAGATTGAACTGAAGAGGTTCTTGATACGTTGTGCGGCTGCGGCAATGTAGTCATTGTCCACCGACTGGGGGGCCTCGCCGGTGACCAGCAGGATGTGACGAAAGCCCTGCTCATGCAGCACGCGGGCCTCACGCTCGATCTCGTCGAACGTCAGGGTGCGACGTGAGACTTTGTTGGTGGCGTTGAATCCGCAGTAGAGACAACCGTTGGTGCATTTATTCGACAGGTAGATCGGGGCGTAGAGCAAGATCGTTTTGCCAAAGCGCTGGCGGGTGATCTGATGGGCCTTTGCGGCCAATGGTTCAAGATAGGCTTCCGCCGCCGGGGCGAGGAGAGCCTTGAAATCTTCCAGTGAGAGCTTGTCGACCGCGAGCGCGTGTTCAACATCGGCCGCACGTTTGGCCTCAATCTCGGCCAGGAGCTGTTGTGGATCGTACTGATTGATAACGTCAAGAAAACTCATAGATTCTATCTTACCGCGACGGGCAGGGTTTGGCCGATCTTTACCCTGTGCCCTTCGTGGTCTCCGTGGTGAAATTAATTAGTCATGCAGAAAACCGGTCAAAGGGCTGGAGGCTTCCGCCCGGTCACGTTGCTCGCCGATCCCCGCCAGGAACGCTTCGCGTCCGGCTTCGACCCCTTTTTTAAAGGCGACGCCCATGGCGCCGGGATCACGGGCGACAGCGAAGGCGGTGTTGACGAGTACCGCGGCAGCACCCATCTCCATCGCTTCGGCGGCGTGGGAAGGGGCACCGAGCCCGGCATCAACGACCACCGGGACAATCGCCTGTTCAATGATAATGGCGATCTGCTCGCGGGTGCGCACCCCCTTGTTGGTGCCGATCGGCGCACCGAGGGGCATCACGGTGACGGTGCCGACTTCCTGCAGACGTTTGGCTAAAACCGGATCGGCGTTGATATAGGGGAGGACGTTAAAGCCTTCCTTGACGAGAATTTCGGCGGCCTTGAGGGTTTCAATCGGGTCGGGGAGCAGGTAGTAGGGGTCGGGCGTGACTTCGAGTTTGATCCATGGTTCGCACCCTGCCGCCCGCGCCAGTCGCGCCAGCCGCACCGCTTCGTCGGCATCGCGCGCGCCGCTGGTGTTCGGCAGCAGCAGATAGCGGTTGCGGTCGATGTGGGTGAGCATGTCGTCAGCAGGGTTGTCGATATCGACCCGGCGCAGCGCGACGGTGACGATCTCGGTTCCCGCCCCTTCCAGCGCCGCAACCATTGCCGCGTGCGAAGAAAATTTTCCGGTGCCGACCATCAGTCGTGAGCTGAATTCGCGTCCGGCGATCACCAATTTATCCATCTTGGGCCCTTTCAAGTAAATCCCTTTCAGCGGGGTTATCCACCACCGACAAAATGGATGATTTCCAGGCTGTCGCCATCGCCGAGCAAGGTGGTCGCGAAGGCATTGGCGCAGATGACTTCACGGTTCAGTTCAACCGCCACGCGGGTGCTGTCGAGGGTGTGCTCGGCCAGCAGGTCGACAATGCTCAGCGGGTTGCTAACAAGAATTTCTTTGCCGTTGAGGGTTATTTTCATATCTCATCCATGTTGTCGCCAACCGGGTCTGTGCCAAGCAGCAGGCGCAGCACGGCATTGGCCTGATGGTGTGCGGCGACGCCGACACGCGGTGCCATCAGACCGCAACCGGCGGCGGCGGCGGTCGTTTGGTCACCAACCAGATAAAAGTTTTCCCCGACGCGGCGCGTGGCAATTGTATTTGCCGTGCCGAAACCGGCCAGTCCCGACGCGGCGACGAGCGGGCGTTCCGGGTGCGCTTTGCGCCAGTTTTCGACCAGCATGGCTTTCTGGTCAGGGGCATCGAAGGCTTCGACCAGCACATCGGCCATGGCAAAGACCTGGGGCAGATTTTTATGGTCGAGTCGTCCGTAAAAAGCGGCAACTTTGACAAAGGGATTGATGCGTTGCAGGTTGGCGCGCAGGGCGTCGACTTTTGGCAGCCCCAGCTGGTCGATAAAATACTGCTGACGATTGAGGTTCGATGGCTCGACGACGTCAAAGTCAGCAATGATCAGCCGCCCGATGCCGCAGCGTGCCAGGGCGATGGCAATAGCTGAACCGAGCCCCCCCGCTCCGGCGATGCCAACGGTTGCCGATTTGATCCGCTGATGGACGCCGGGGGTGTGACGCGCGGTCAGCAACGCTTCCATTTCGGCGGCGCCTGGTACTGCGCCGCGCTTGATCAGCACCACCTGGTCACCTTCGCGCAAGGGTTGATCGGCACGCACCGGAAAGCCGTTGACAATCAGCACATCGGCGTCCGGTTGATGGGCGTCACGCAGCGCGAAGAGGGTGGTTGCGGTGGTTGCGATCAGTTGTTCGTTGAGGCGGATTTTCATCGACTATCCATTGTTGATGGCGTCGCAAAAAGTCCGCCCTACCGCGTTACGCTGATTTTTCAGGACCTCGACCTACCTGATGTAGGCCTTCGCCCCTGAAAAACCACCAGGCCTTGTAGGACGAAATTTTTGCTTAGCCATCCCATGAGTTTTTGCGAGTGCATCATCGTTTGAAACAAAAAACGGCCGCGCAGGGCGGCCGATACATGGCGGATAACAAGCTTCCGGTATCGTCAGCCGCTTTCCTACGCCGGTATAATCCGGATCAGGTTCAAAGGGTCGTCCCGCACGCGAGACTCTCAGTATTGCTACTCCCCTAGGGCTTGTACTGTGCGCAAGCTAGCATGATTTTTACGACGAAGTCAATCGCAATTCGGGTGGCATCTGCCTTTGTTCAAGGATGTTGCCCGCGTGTTGTCCGCGTTGCATTTCTGCTGTCAATCCGCTAAGATGTCTCGACTTCACACCGTGGGGGTGAAACAGTCTGGATAAAATGGGGAACCCGATGAGTATATCTACACGCTATCGCCAACTGTCCGCTGAAATTTTTAATCTGCAAGCGAATTTTGAAGGGCAGGCCGACGTCTTGCGCCCAGTGGTCAAGGCTGCGCTTACGATCGATGATTTGCTGGAGCAGGTCGGCGAAATTCCGCAGGTGCGACTCGAAGCGAAACTGACCCCGGTGTTGCTCAAGGCCCATGGTTATCTTGATCAGGCCCGCCTGATACTAGAAGCCGCTGAAGACGCCGTGGCAGACGACGCTGAGGTTGATGAGAGCAATGACTTCGTCAGTACCAGTTCTGACCTTGTCTGGGCGGTTCAACAACAGATTTATCGTCTGCTTAACGATCTGTAACGTTTACACCTTTTCCAAAACCCGCCGCCATTGTTGCCGTAGATTGTTTCTGAGCTCTGTTGTCATTGTCGGCAAGAAATCGCGGTCCTGGCGCCATTTGGCGATAATCTCCTCTTGGCCCTGCCAGAAATCTACCGCCAGTCCTGCCAGCAGTGCCGCACCGAGGGCTGTGGTTTCAAGCATTGCCGGGCGCACCACCGGCAGCTTGAGCAGATCGGACTGGAGCTGCATCAGCAGGTTGTTGGCGGCGGCACCGCCGTCAACCTTGAGCTGGCGCAGCGGATACCCCCGATCCTCGTCCATGGCCGCGACCAGATCGACGATTTGCAGGGCGATCCCCTCCAGCGTGGCTCGCGCCAGATGGGCGCTGGTCGTGCCCCGGGTCAGGCCATGAATGACGCCGCGCGCGGCGCTGTTCCAGTGCGGCGCGCCGAGCCCGGTCAGGGCCGGAACAAAGACGACGCCGCCGTTGTCCGGAACGCTTGCCGCAAGCGTTTCAACCTCCGCCGACGAGTCGATAATACCGAGGCCGTCACGCAGCCATTGCACCGCTGCTCCAGCGATAAAGGCGCTGCCCTCCAAGGCGTAGGTGGTGATGTTGTTCAGTTCCCAGGCGACGGTGGTCAACAGACCGTGTCTGCTGACGACGATTTCCTGCCCGGTATTTTCCAGTAAAAAAGCTCCGGTGCCGTAGGTGCATTTGGCCTCACCCGGGGTGAAGCAGGCCTGGCCAAAGAGCGCGGCTTGCTGATCACCTGCCATCCCCGCGACCGGAATCCCGTCCGGCAGCCAATCCAGCCCCTGTGTCATGCCGTAAATTTCGGAATTAGAACGGATTTCCGGTAGCAGGCGGCGCGGGATGTCGAGGTGGTGGAGCAGCGTGTCATCCCAACACCGTTCACTCAGTTCCATCAGCAGGGTGCGCGAGGCGTTCGAGACATCGGTGACATGATTTTGTCCGCCGGTCAGGCGCCAGACCAGAAAACTGTCGATGGTGCCGAAGGCCAGTTCGCCACCTTCGGCGGCAGCACGCAGCCCTGGGTGCTGCCGCAACAGCCAGGTCAGCTTGGTCCCGGAAAAATAGGGATCGAGGAGTAGCCCGGTCCTGGCGCGGAACTCTGCTTCCAGTCCACGTTCCTTGAGTTCGGCGCAGATTGATGCGCTGCGCCGACACTGCCAGACGATGGCGTTATGCACGGCTCTGCCGTTACGGCGTTCCCAGAGGAGGGTTGTTTCGCGTTGATTGGTAATGCCGATGGCGGCAATCGCGGACGGGTCGATGGCTCCGCTGGCCAGGGTGCGTCGCGTCGCGTCGGCAACCGAGGCCCAGATTTCATCCGGATTATGTTCGACCCAGCCCGGTTGCGGAAAGTGCTGGGGGAAGTCAACGGTCGCCCGGCTCCGGACAACCATCGCGTGATCAAGCAGCAGGGCGGTGCTGCCGGTGGTTCCCTGATCAATTGCCAGAATGAATTTTTCCATGGGAAATTGAACCTCCAGTTGATGCCGTTTTCAGAGTACAGACATTATGCCGAAACCGTCAAGCCTGGTGGCATGAATGTTGCTCAATTTTTTGTGCCGGTTGGTTTGTTGTTACGCGCGGTGCGAATTTATGGGTGGTTGCTGTTGTCGCGCACCTGACTTCTTCTTTATGGACGGATATCAAATATGCATCGAAAGCTCCAGAATATATTTTACGAAGTTCGCGACCCGGCTCTTACCTGGGACGCTATCGGCGGTTACGCCGATGTCAAGGAGACCCTTAAAGAGATGGTCTGTCTGCCGCTGCAAAAGCCGGAGATGCTCAAGCAACACAATCTCGGTATCCCCGCCGGAGTGATGATGTGGGGACCGCTTGGTACCGGCATCACCATGCTGGCCGAAGCCTGTGCCGCCGAAGCCGGAGTTCCGTTTGTTTACATCTCCGGGCAGGAGATGCTCGGCAAAGGGGCGGAGCTGGTCGAGGCGTTTGACTGCGCGATCCATGAAGCGCCCTGTATCCTCTTTATCTCCGACTGCGAGTGGCTGGCACCGCGTGCCGGATGCAATTATGAGTGGAGTCCCGGTAATCTGCGGGCGGTGCCGCCGACCTTTGCTGACAAGGCGCTGACCAGGCTTTTTATTGAGCAGGTCGATCGGATCAATCAGGTCGAGGGGGTGATGCTGGTCGGTTCGTGTTACCGTATCGATACCGTTGATCAGGCACTGATCAAGGAGAAAAAACGTTATAACCGGAAGGTTTTTGTCCATCCTCCAAGCGCCGAAGATCGCCTCGGGATGCTCAATATCTATATGGATAAAATGCCGAATCTGGCCGCCGGAATCGACCGGAAACAACTGGCCGAGAAGGCGGAAGGCTATGTCGGCTGGGATATTGAGAGCCTCTGCAAGCGGGCAACGGTCAATGCGATCAAAAGCGATTCTGCCGTCGTTACCGCAGCGCACTTTGACCGGGCGTTGCGTGAGGTGCGACAGTTTCTGACCCCTGACATGACGGCGAAATATTACGCAATTCGGGAAACGGATTGCCCTCATCACTATGAGTTTTAAACGCCCTGAAAGGTGCCCGATACCTTTGCCGCCGCCCGACGTTTTTATCGCGATTCGCAATGAGCACGGCCACTACTGCCCGATGAGTACCTGCGGTGGACGAATGGGGTGGGCCGCCCGCAAAAGGCTTGAAGCGGCGGGGATCAGTGGCCGGTTGATGGCGCTGGTTTATACGCGAAGCTGTGCGCTGGCCGGCATTGTCCAGACGACCGGTTGTGACGAAGCGACCGGAACGTTGCGCCTGCTGCCGGGCGGCCAGCAGCGTCTCGATTTACGCACTGAGAGCGGTGCGGGGATCAGCGTGCAGTTGACCGCCGCAGCCTTGCGGCGCAGCGGAGCATACCGGCAGGCGCGCGCCATACTGGAGTCGCAACGTGCGGCGTTGTCGGCCACCGAGTTACAGCAACGCGAAGCGGCGCTGGCGGTACAGCTCGACATTCTGCTCGATGAACTGCGCACCTGTCCTGACGAAGAACTGATGAGGGTGACAGAATTGACCGCTGCGGTGAAAGGATAACCGCTTGCCGACGAGTCTTTGGGAACAGTTTTTTGGCGTCATCTGGCTGGAAATCAGCCGGATGTGGTGGTTTTTTCTGCTGTCGATCCTGCTGGTGGGCTTGATCAAGGGGTACAAGCTGGACCTGCGGATTCGCAAAGTGGTCAATCGCGCGGGAATTTTTGCGGTTTTTATCGCAGTTGCGGTCGGCATGGTGTCGCCCCTCTGCGCTTGCGGTATCCTGCCGGTAGTGATTTCTCTGGCGATGATGGGAACGCCGTTGCCGCCGCTGCTGGCGATCCTGGTGACTTCGCCGATTATGGGGCCGGATGCATTTGTCCTGACCTGGCGCGGGCTGGGACTGGACTGGGCACTGCTCAAACTTGGTGGTGCCGCGGCGCTGGGGATCAGTGCCGGGCTGGTGACACACTGGCTGGTCAAGCAAGGCTTTCTGGCGGGAGATCTGCTGCGGTTGAAACCGGTTTACAATGAGGATGGTACCCTCGCCCCGGCGGCGGATATCGGTGCGGCGTCCGGCATTCATGTCAAGCGGATGCAGGTTGTGCCGCGCTCCAGTCGCTGCCGCTTTATCTTTGACCGGACGTTGGATGCGGGGCTGTTTGTTGGTAAATATCTGCTGCTGGCGATCATTCTCGAAGCGGCGCTGGTGACGTTCGTACCGGTTGACTGGATAACCGTGCTGATCGGACGCAACAATCTCTTCTCGGTGCTGCTGGCAAGTTTTATCGGACTGCCGCTGCCAACTAACCAGATTACGATTATTCCGATTCTGGCGGGCTTGCTGGACATGGGGATTGATCGGGGGGCGGCCTACACCTTACTGATGGCCGGCCCGGTGTCGAGTATCCCGGCAATCATTGCCTTAAGCGGCATGTTTCGGCTGCGGGTGGTGATGACCTTTGTGGTGAGCGGGGTGAGCGGGGCGGTTCTGCTCGGGTGGGGATTGCAGCTCTGGAGTTGATGAGCATCTGCCTGCGTTTCCGTTTCCCGGTGACGATTTTTTGTCATTATTCGACGGCCTGTTTTTTGCAGTAAACTACAGGGCAGGTGTATCAGGCTGACCGTCGGTTGGTGAGTACAGATGCTGGCTGTCGGCGCTGGTAAATGCGCTGTCCACGGCGTGTTGCAAGCTTTTTGAGTGGTGTTGACATCGTCGCCTGTTCTGCTAAAGTTTGGCTGATGTGTCAGCTTGAATAGTCATTTATCTTTGGCGAGTATAAGTTGTTTCGCGAAGTTAATCGGTGAAAAGGAGAGGTCCTATGCGTAGAAAGATTTTGCAATCGATGGCGATTATGGCGGCTTTGCTGCTCAGCGCCGGCGGAGCTTTGGCGGGCGAATTCAGCGATGTGTCGGTGGCGGCAGGTGTTGCCGACGACGGTCTGGGCAAGGGCGTCGCTTTTGCTGATATCAACAACGACGGCCTGGTCGATCTGTATGTCTCAAACAAGGGGGGGGCAAACAAGCTCTTCCTGAATAAAGGCAATGGCCGTTTTGAGGATATTACGGCCAAGGCTGGCGCGGGGATTGATCATCCCGGGTTCACCATGGGCAGCGTCTTTGGCGACTATAACAACGATGGTTTTATCGATCTTTACCTGGCGACCGGCGGTCGTTACGAAATCGAGGCGAACCGTCTGTTTAGAAATAACGGTGACGGCACCTTCACTGACGTGACAGCGCAGGCGGGGGTTGGTGCGAAGGTGTTTACTTATGCGGCATCCTTTGCTGATTATGACAATGATGGTGATCTCGATATCTATTGTGCTAACTACGGTGTTGGCGCGAAAAATATTCTTTACCGCAATAACGGCGACGGGACCTTTACCGACGTGAGCGATCTCGCCGGAGTCGGCGACCCGTCGTGGAGCTGGATGGGGGTTTGGGCAGACGTGAACAACGACAATTTTGTCGACCTCTACGTGGTCAACGGACGCTATCCGGTCGGTGAGCCGAACAAGCTGTATCTCAATAATGGCAACGGTACCTTCACGGATGTCAGTCAGCAGGCCGGTGTGGCAGATCCCAACTGGGGTCTTGGCGCGGCGTTTGCCGATATCGACAACAACGGCACCCTCGATCTTTTTGTGTCGAACTATGTCGGTTCCAATAAACTTTATCTGAACGACGGCAAGGGCAAGTTTACCGAAGCGACCGGGAAGATTGCCGGTAAGCACGAGGGCTGGGGGAAAGGCCCTACCTTTGGCGATGTTGACCACGACGGCGATCTGGATCTTTACGAAGGGGACTGCAAGCTGGCCAACCAGCTCTATATCAACGATGGCACAGGCAACTTCACCAACGTGGCTGACCAGCAGCCGCAGTTGCAGTGCGAAACCGTACGTACCAAGGGCACGGCATTTGCCGATGTTGACAACGATGGCGACCTCGACCTTTATGTGGTCAACTGGGGGGCCGAGAACAAGCTTTATATCAACAATCAGAATGATAACAACTGGTTGAAGATTAAACTGAGCGGCACCACCTCCAACCGCGACGCCTACGGCAGCAAGGTCAGTGTCTATGAGGCGGGGCAGAGCAAGCTGACCGCAATGCGTGAACTGCGTTCCGCCAGCGGCTTCTGTGCCCAGTCACCGCAGCAATTGCACTTCGGCCTCAATGCGGCCAAGACCTACGACGTTGTTGCCGTTTTCCCGAGTGGCATCGAAGCGCGGGTTGAAAATGTCAAGACCGGTCAGTTGCTGGAAATCATTGAGCCTGCCCTGAGCAAGCCGAACATGCTTTCGCAGGCCATCAAGTAACCATCCATTCCATTCCACCGATTAGAGCGGGTCGCAGTTGCGACCCGCTTTTTCGTGTTCAGGGAAAGTGATCAACCGATTTGACCATTATTGGTCACTCAAACGGTCAATTGGAATGAATCATGCTAACCACAGAGCCAATGAAAAATATCGCCATTATCTCCATAGTGATCGTATTGTGCTCCTGTGCTCTGGTCGACAGGGTGCCGGAGGGGGCCGTTGTTTCCGGTAAGCTCACCAGCGCCTCCCAAAGCGTGGCGGCCTCTGTCGATGCCTACCCTGCTGCTGTTACGACCTTGCGCGGGCTCGCGCCGTACCGGGTGGCGACCGCCACCGACGGTACTTTTCGGTTGCATCTCCCGCCGGGTGATTACTATCTGCTGGCGCGCGGAGAAGAGTCTTTTGCCTATTATGGCCGCAATCCGGTAACCGTTCCCGCCGCAGGGATAACCGAACTGAACGTCGGTCTGGTTTCGTCTTCGCGTGATGTTATCCTTCCGCTTGAACCGTTCGCGACCACCGGAGTGGCGGGGGTGGTCACTCATCAGGGGGTGCCGCTGGGCGGGGCAATGGTTTTTGTTTATACCGATCTGACCAGTCAGCTCAAGGGCATGGGGTATCAGATTGCCGGCCCGACCGATGCAGAAGGTTATTTTGAAGCAGAACTTCCCCCCGGAACCTATTATCTGCTGGTTCGTTTGCGGCGCGGAGCACAGCAGCTCGGACCGTTGCGCGCCGGTGATCTCTACGGTTATCATGCCGACAATCCATTGACTGTTCATGCCGATCAGGTCGCTCGGATCGGCATCGCACTGCTCGAAGTTCCGGACAAGGTCGAGCGCTATGCGGAACACCTCTTCGGCGATACGTCATTGCAGGGGCAAATTGTTGATGTTGCAGGCAATCCGGTGGCGGGGATGCGGGCGATACTTTACGCTAACGCACAAATGCTTAATCGCCCGCTCTTTGTGTCGCAGCCGACCGGGGCAGACGGGCGGTTCATGTTATCCTTTCCTCACGGCGGCACCTATTATCTGGCGGCCCGCAATACCCTCGGCGGGGCACCCGGCCCGGGTGATCTCTATGGCGTTTATGATGGTACCCCCGACCATTCCCTGTTGATCGACAAGGGTCAAACCCGCACGGATATCCGTCTGGTGGTGGAGGAGATGTGGTAGTGCGGCTGCTTGGTATCGTCGCGACTTTACTGCTGAGTGGCTGTCTCTTTACCGGTGTGCACTCCCCTCAAGTAACGCATTTTAAATCATTGACGCTGACCGATGATGCGATCTGGAGTGGTTCGATCATTATCGACGGAACGGTCAAGGTAGCAAAAGGGGCTACGCTGACCATTCGCCCCGGAACCGATATCGCCTTCGTCCGCCGCGATGTGAATCGCGATGGCCTCGGTGATGCGGTGCTGGTGGTGGAGGGGGAGCTCCAGGCGATCGGAACATCCGCTCGCCCGATCCTTTTTCACAGTGCCGAGGCGGATCCACAACCGGGCGACTGGCTCGAATTACGGGTCGATTTTTCGCGCAATGTCGAGTTGCGTTACTGTGAAATTCGTGATTCCGCCTACACCCTGCACGCACATTTCACCCGCGGGATTGTTGCGGACTGCACCATTCACTTTAACATTGATGGTTCGCGGTTGGGGCAGGCCAGCTTTGTTCTGCGCAATAATCTGATTGAAAACAACCTTGGCAAGGGGGTTAATTTTCGCAACTCGACGGTGACCCTGGAGCGCAATATCATTCGTTACAATGGCACTGGAATCTTCCTCTTTGAAACCGATCGTGCGTATACGATTCGTGACAACAACCTCTACGGCAATCAATGGAATTTTCGTCTCGGTGATTTTTTTGCCAATGATGTGGCGCTGAGTGACAATTGGTGGGGAGACGCTGACCCGCAGCGTGCTGCCGCCACAATTTTTGATCGTCGTCAGGATCCCGCGATCGGCACCGTGACGTTGTCTCCGCTGACCACGTGGGTGCCCGGCAGCGGGCCACGTGACCGGTTGACATTCGAGCCGCGATGGACGGTGGAAACCGGCGGGTTTATCGATGCCCCACCGTTGCTGGCAAAGGGCACTCTCTTTGTTGCCAGCTGGGATGGCAGCCTTCAGGCGCTGGATCTGGCGGGGCAGCGGCGCTGGCGAATTGACAGTGGTGATGTGATCGATGCGCCATTGGCGGTTGCTGAGCAGCGGATCTATCTGCACAACTGGGGACGCGAGGTCCAGTGTCGCGAGCGCGACAGCGGAGCACTGCTCTGGTCCTTTAGCTATCCGCAATCGGTGGCGGACGATCATCGTCAGGGGGGGGTGGTGTTGGCTGGTAACCTGCTGCTGGTTCCGGCGTGGAACGGGATCCTCTACGCGCTGCACGCCGACAGCGGCGCATTGCTCTGGCAGTACGCCGCCGGGCAGCCGTTGCGGGCGATGCCGATCGTTGCTGCAGGGCGTATTTATCTCACGTCCGCAACGGGACGGCTGGTGGTTCTCGATCTTGAAGGCAAGGAAGTCTGGGCTGCTGCGCTCGCCGCACCGCTCCTCAGTTCCCCGTTGCTGGGCGCAGCGGGGCCGCTGGTGGTCGACCGCGAGGGAACGGTCACCGCCTTCACCTTCACTGGTGAGCGCCGCTGGTCACGAGCGCTCGGCGAAGTGTGCTACTATGCTGCGCCGGTCGCTGACGATCGCGCCATTTATGTTGCCACTGCCGCGGGTGGTTTGTGGAAACTTGACTCCGCCGACGGCACAACGATCTGGCGCAGCACGTTGGGTGGACCGGCATATGCGACGCCGCTGCTCAGTGGACGGCGTCTGTTTCTGGCCCTTAACGATGGTCGCCTGCTGGCCGTCAATGCTGACAGTGGTGATGCAATAACGACGCTGTTGATTGGCGCACCGGTCCAGAGTATTCCACTGCTGCACGACCGCCAACTCTTTTTCGGGGCACGTGACCATCGCTTGCACAGCGTGCGGATCAACGAATCACCATGACAACTACACGTAACATGACCGCCCCGAGCCGAAAAACCTGTTGGGGGCTTTTTTCCCTGTGTCTTGCCACCCTGATGTACGAACTGATCCTGACACGGATCTTTTCGGTGCTGATGTGGTACCATTTTGCTTCCATGGCGATCTCTCTGGCGCTCTTTGGTCTCGGCACGGCGGCGCTGGTCGTGTACCTGCTGCCGCGCCATTTTCCGACGTCGAAAGCCAACCTGCTGGCAGCGCGCTGCGCGGTGCTTTTCGGCCTCTGCGTCGCCTTTTTTTTCGGTCTCTTTTACCTCTTTCGCTGGTCACCGCAATTCGGCTTCAAGGTTCTGTCCTTTTTCCATCAGCCCTTTTATCAACCGTTTCAGCAGGGATTTTACGATAAAGGGGTGCCAGGGGAGCTGCTGCTGGTCCTTGCCGCCCTCTACCTGCTCACCGCCTTGCCTTTTTTCTTCAGCGGCCTGGCGGTGACCATGTTGTTGTCGCGCTACGTGGAGCATATCAACCGCCTCTACTGCTGGGACCTGCTCGGTGCCGGGACCGGCTGTTTGCTGATTATCTTGTTGTTGAAGCTGGTCGGCGGGGTTACGGCGTTACCGTTGATCGCAACGATCGGCCTGCTGGCCGCCGCTCTGCTGACCCCTGCGGGGGGCGGACGCATGCCGCGCGTGGTGCTTGGCGGCCTGCTCTGTACCTTTTTGCTGTTGGCCGCAGGTAACTACTGGAACGGTTTTGCCGATATCCGTTTTGTGCGCGGGCGCTACGAACCGAATCTGCTCTGGAGTTCGTGGAACTCCTTTTCACGGGTTGCGGTCTATCCGTCACAGAGTCAGGAGATGGGGCAGGCGTGGGGGCTGTCACGAACCTATCGCGGACCGGTTCCCGAGCAGCTCGGTATGGTGGTGGATGATACCGGCTACACCACCATGTATCGCTGGAACGGTGATGAGGGACTCGATTTTTTCCGCAATAACGTTATTGCCCTGCCGTATACCCTCAAGGAACATGCCCGCGGCCTGGTCATCGGTCCGGGGGGAGGGAAAGATGTTCTGGCGGCGCTGAGCATGGGTGCCGCTCACGTCACGGCGGTCGAAGTCAACCCGCTGATCGTCGAGGCGGTTAACGAGGAATTCGGTGCCTTCACCGGCCAGTTGTATCAACGTCCCGAAGTCCGGGTGGTGATCGACGAAGGACGGAGTTTCATTCGCCGCTCTGCACAGCGCTACGATGTGATTCAGGCCTCGGCGGTCTTCGGACGGATGGCCCCGGCAGCGGGGGCCTTTACCCTGTCGGAAAACAATCTCTATACGCTGGAAGCCTTTCACGACTACTGGGATCATCTGACCGATGACGGAATTCTGACTATTTCACGGTTTATTTTTGAGCGCGAATCGTTACGTCTGGTCTCCCTCGGGCTGGCATTGCTGAACGATCTCGGTGTTGCTGACCCGGCGCAACATATCGCTGTGATCAAGGAGCGGGGACTGGCCAACTTCATGCTCAAGCGTTCACCCTTTACCGTTGCCGACATTGCGCGACTCAAGGAGGAGGCGCGCGACAAGGCTTTCCAGATTGTGCTTTTGCCGGGGCAGACGGCGGGGGATGGCCCTTTCTGGGAACTCCTTTCTTCAAACGGCAGCGAGGCATTCTATCGCGATTTTCCGTTTAATGTGCGCCCCACCGACGACAATAATCCATTTTTCTATTATATGTATAAACCGGTCGATTTTATTCGACTTTTCACCTTTTTGGAGCAAAGCAATTTTGAAGACCGGGCGGTGCTGATCCTGCGTAACCTGCTGCTGGTGGTGACGGTGCTGGTCGCCCTCTTCATCGTCGCGCCGCTGTGGTTGACCCGCCGTAGCGACCTGGCGCGCAGCGGTATGGCACCGATCGGTTACTTTGCCTGTCTCGGTCTCGGCTTTATGCTGATCGAGATCGGTTTGCTGCGACGCTTTATCCTTTTTCTGGGGCCACCGATCTATTCACTGGCGGTGATTCTTTTTTCATTACTGATCTTTTCCGGCCTCGGCAGTTTGCTTGCCGGACGGATAACGCGCGGTCGTGAGCGACAGATCCTGCCGCGCATTCTCTTGGCACTGGTTTTGCTCTTCAACCTGTATATCTTTGCTTTGTCGCCGGTCCTTGAAACGTTGATGGGCAACACCATTCTCTGGCGTTGCCTGATCGCAACCCTGTTGCTTGCTCCGCTCGGCTTGCTGCTCGGTATGCCGCTGCCGCTGGGGATGCGTCTCTTTCACGGAAATGATGCGACCGGTGTGCCGTGGAGCTGGGGGATCAACAGTGCAACCAGTGTCCTTGGCGCTATTCTGGCGGTGGTGATGGCGATGAACTTCGGTTTTAATGTCACACTGCTTGGCGGTGAAACAGTTTATCTGCTGGCTCTGGGCTTGGTGCTGGTGGTCAGGCCGACGCTGACGACGGAATCTTCATGATCCGATTATCCCGATTTTTCACTTTAATCTGTGGCGCGGCACTGCTGCTTGCCGCCTGTACCCCTTCCGGCGAAAGCGGCTTGAGCGGGACACTGTTGTTTGCTGACCAGCCATTGTCCGGCGCCCAGGTTGAAATCTATCTCAAGGCGGAAAAGGATCGCTCGACCCAGCCGTTTGCGGTCACCACGACCGATAACCGTGGGCGTTTCCGGTTGACACTGCCCAGCGGGAACTATTTTCTGATCGGCAAACTGCGCCACTATGACCAGTCCGGGCGGACGCGGATGTTGATGGCGGAGTGTCCGGCCAATCCGCTCACGGTGACCGACGGTTTGCGCGAGATTGCCCCGTTCAGTTTGCGGGAGATGGGGCGTGACGGTCAGCTGGTCGCTGATCCCGACACCGGGGTGAGCGGACGGGTTACCCTTGCCGGGCAGGCGCTCAAGAATGCCTACGTTTATGTTTACAGTGAGGATGCCGCCGGGATGATGGGACCGTCTTTCGGGGATGCGGTATTGACCGATAGCGCCGGTCGCTTTGACATTCCGCTGCCGGCCGGAAAGTTTTTTCTTGCCGCGCGCAAGCGTGCCGACGGGGCGCGCATGGGGGAGCCTCAGGCGGGGGATTACAACGGGATTTACGTGGGCAACCCGTTGCGTCTGGAGCGCGGCAAGACCCGCGATATCGGTGATTTGGAACTGAAAGTTGTCAGCGCCACCCAGCGTGCCGCGCGCCTCGGTCAGGGGAAGTTTGCGGCGACCGGAACCGCGCTCAGCGGGCGCATGGTTGACAGCGATGGCGCGCCGGTGGCGGGCGTTTATGCGTTTGCCTATCTTGACAGCCGGATGGTCGGGAAACCGACCTATATCTCGACACCAACCGGTGAGGATGGCCACTTTACGCTTCATCTCGGAAGCGGCGGCACCTATTATATCGGCGCTCGCAGCACCTTTGGCGGGCCGCTGGAACCGGGGGAATGGGTAGGAACCTACGATCAGCGCCCTGATCATGGCGTCGCGGTGGCCGATGGAAAAACCACCGTCCTTGGTGGGCTGACCGTTCGTGAGGTATGGTAATGTCTCGCCCCCTGCTTTTGTTGATCTTGCTGTTGCTGCCGCTGCCCGCTGCGGCGCTGACGATTTCGGTCGATACAACCTGGCGCGGCGAACGGAACCTGCACGAGATGGTTCGCGTTGCCCCGGAAGTGACGTTGACGATTGCACCGCACAGCATCATTCATTTTTCCGGTGGCGGGTTGGAGGTTACCGGTGTGCTGCGGGTTGAGCGGAGCCGGATCGACGGTTCGGGGTGGAGCGGGATCGAGTTGAAAAATTGTGATCAGCGCACTGTATTGCGTGATAGCGTGATCAGCGGAGCACGTACCGCTGTGCTGATCGGTGGCGGAGCGCCGCGTCTGGAACGACTGATTTTGACCGACAATGACGTCGGCGTAGAGGTTCGGCGCAAGGGTGCCGCGCTGATCACGGCCTGTGTCTTTGAAAAAAATCGCAAAGTTGGGCTGTTCGTTAAAGATGAGGCGATTCCGGTGGTTGAAGATTGTCGCTTCAGTGCGAACGGCAAGTACGGCGCATATATTTACCGGGCCGTTCCGCAGCGCTTTGTTGGGAATCAGTTTGCGGGGAACCCGACCGGGCTGATGATTGCCTACTACGGCAGCGATGCGCAGATCAGCGCTAACTATTTTACGGCCAACGGGGTGGCGATCGAGGTTGATCGTGCGGCTCGCCCGGTACTGCGGGGGAATCGACTGACCGGTAACGAAACCGGGATTCGCCTTTACCGACGCTCCGACGCACAGATCAGCGGCAACCTGCTGGCGCGTAACCGGATTGCAATTTCGGTTGGTTATTCTTCTTATCCGGAGATCAGCACCAACGATTTTATTGCCAACCAGAAGGCGTTGGTCCTGGAATATCAGTCTTCGCTCTGGGAGCGCGAGCGGGGCAGCTCCGAGCGGCAAAGTGTCGCGAATCAACAAGGTGCTTTCGGGCGTAAAGCGGGGACACCGGTCAGTGAAGCAGAGCGCCGACCGCGTTTACTGGACGGCAAGGTGCAGGCAATCAATAACTGGTGGGGCGAACAGGGGACTGCCGAATTGGCGCACAGTGGCGCGCAGGGCAACCCTTCGTTCATCGATGATGGCCGTGACACCCCGACTTTCGCTGAGGGGGGGAAGGACTATCCCCTGGATATCGTTGTTTTTACCCCCTGGCGGACGCAAGCCGCGACCACTTTGCAGGAGTAATCGCGTGAAACAGCTTGTTTTTTTCGTCATTTTTTTAGGGCTGACGCAACCGCTGTGGGCGGCGAGCGGCGTTAAAGGGCGTGCGGCCTGGCGCGGCGAACTGGTTCCCGGGGTCAGTGTGCGTGCTTATCGCGCGGTAGCCGACATCGCTCTGGGCAAGGAGGTCGGTCGCGCCGAAACAACGGCACTCGACGGCACCTATCAGCTCGATTTGCCGCCCGGTGAATATTTTCTGACCGCCCGCGATTACCCCGCTGCTCCGCAACCGGGGGACCACTTCTGTTATTACAGCGGCAGTCCGGTGCGGGTTGTGGCGGGGCGTTACACCAATGTCGGCTTCAACCTGATTCGCGTACCGCAAGAGGCTCCGCCGCAACCAGGGACGCGCTCCGCGATTGAAGGGGAAATCACCTTCCAGGGGAAGCCGCTCGAAAAGGTTTATCTCTACGTTTATAACGACCCGGAAAATGGTTTCAAGGGCCCGGGTTATCTGGTTCACCCGGTTGAAAAGGGGACCTTTCGTTTGCGTCTACCGCCCGGTGACTACTATCTGCTGGCGCGAAAACGGCTCAAGGGCGGACGCTACGGCCCGATTGAAATCGGCGATTATTTTAATTACTATTATGGCAACCCGGTGCGCATCGAGGCGGGGGAAGTGCGTGATATCCATATCGAGACGATCACCCGCTTGTCAATGCTCGAAGCCGACGACCCGGTGCCGTTCCATGGTGTGCGCGGGGTGGTTCACGGGGGGGGCAAAGAGCCGGTCGCGGGGATCTATGTCTTCGCCTACGCTACGGCGACGATGACCGGCACGCCTGATTATTTTTCCGCGCCAACCGGTGCCGATGGCCGGTTTGAACTGCCGCTTCCCGGTGACGGCCCCTACCACCTGCTGGCCCGGCAGGAATTCGGCGGACCTGCCACGAACGAATTTTACGGACGGTTGGCGGGGCCCGGTCTGCGCTTTGATGCGCAAACAACGACCCATGAGGTGACGATCAATGTGGAACAGCTTGAGTCGCGCTAATCTGGTTGGGGGTGTGCTGCTGGCGCTGGTGCTGCTCCCGGTGCTTGCCGTTGCCGCCGCGCCGCAAACCCTGACGGGAAAAACCGTCTGGCGCGAGCAGGTGCAGCTCACCGCGAGTGTTATCGTTCCGGTCGATGCGGAGTTGCTCGTCGCACCGGGCACAACGATTGTGGTGACCGACCCCAACGTGAAAATTACCGTGCAGGGACTGTTGCGAATTGATGGCCGCAGCACCCGGCCCGTCATCTTTCAGACTCCGCCGGGATGGTTGGGGATCGATTTTTACGGGCGTGGCAAGGGGCCCCATGTTGTGACCTATGCCGAGTTTTCCTCTGCAAAGGTAGCACTATCGACGATCGAAACAGAACTGCTGATTCGCAACTGCCGTTTTCACGACTGCGAAACGGCGGTTAAATTGCTGCGCGAGACCAAAACCCTGATTGAGGATTGTACCTTTACGGATAACAACATCGGGGTTGACGTGGAAATGAAATCGCGGCCGACAATTCGCCACAACCGTTTCAGCGGACACCGCAAGGCCGCCATCATTGCATCGCATGGCAGTTTCGGACCGATCAGTGGCAATACCTTTGAGAAAAATGAACAGGCGATCGGCCTGATGCAGAAGTACACCGACGAACTCAGTAACAACCGCTTCGTTGACAACAAGGTCGGCATCTATTGCAACCAGACCCAGAGTACACCGCTGATCACGCGCAATTATTTTTCCGGCAACGACAACGCGCTGGTCAATTTTTCCTTCTCCTATCCGCAGGTCGAAGATAGCACATTCATTGCCAATCAGACCGCAGTGCGTAATGACCAGTTCGGCTCTCCGGCGATTACCCACAGCCTGTTTCGTGACAATCGCCTCGCCGTTTATAACTATCGCAAGGCGAACCCGACGCTGAAAAAAAATCTCTTCGAAAAGAATGATGTGGTTCTTTTCTGCGATTATTCATCGTATCCGCAGGTGAAAGATAACCACTTTATCCGCAATCGCCAGGTGGTTGAACTCGGTATTTTTCAGAGCGCTGACTGGGAAAAACGTTCCGGGTCAAAGGGGATCGTTATGGAGCAGGCGCAGGCGCGGCGCACCCAGAACCCCCTGCTCGCCAAGGCCCCGACCGAATTTACCGATTACGTTGATGTCAGCGGCAACTGGTGGGGGGACGACACCGCGCAGTTGGCCGCAGTGGGCGACGGCAACAGCGCGCTGTTCTTCGACCGTCATGACAAACCGACCGTTACTTATGAAGGGTTCGGGCCGGAGAGTTACGTGCTTGATATTGTGCGTTTTCGTCCCTGGCTAAAGAAACCGCTGGCGGAAATCGGCCCGCGAGGTAAATGATGCGTATCTTGGCAAGGGTTATTTTTTTGTGCGTCCTGATGACTTGGCTGGGCACGACGGCCAGTGTGGCCGGTGCGGCCAACAACGGGATCATCGAAGGGCGGGTGATCAAGGGGGATGAGCCGGTAGCGGGAATGACGGTGGCCGCCTATGGTAGCCTTGATTACAGCACCAGGCCGCTCGCGACGACGCTCAGCGGCGCAGACGGCAGCTATCGTCTGGAATTGCCTGCGGGTGTTTATGCCGTGTACGGTCGCCTGGCCGCTACCGGACTGTTTGCTTTCTGTGGGAGAAATCCGGTCACGGTGACAGCACAGGCTTCCACCTGGGCGGGATTGCAGGCGGTGACGATCCGACCGGCAACCAGCCAATTGTATGCTGATCCCTACAGTGCGGCGATCGAAGGGCAGGTACTGGCGGAGGGCAAGCCGTTGGCTGATGCTTACGTCTACCTCTACCTTGACGTGGCGGATGATCTCAAGGGGCAGGGTTACCGCCGGTCACCGCCGACCGGGAAAGACGGCTTCTTCGCCTTTGATGGTCTGCCGGAAAGTGATTATTTTCTCGTCGCCCGCAAACGGTTGGCGGGGGGGCAGGTCGGACCGGTCATGGCAGGAGACTGGTCGGCCATCTATACCGCAAATCCACTCACCGCCCTGGCGGGGAAGACGGCGGTTGTCACCTTGTCCGCCATTCGCAAGACCCATGCGGCGGCGGGGAGTGAAACGTTCAGCCGCCCCGGCGGCGCGCTGGTGAAAGGGCGGGTGCTCGACAGTGCCGGACATCCGGCGGCCGGGGTCCATGTCTTCGCCTATACCGAGCGGGTGATCGGGCACAAACGTCCGGCGGCGTTGAGTGCGCCACTTGGCGCTGACGGGACGTTTGTGCTGAGTCTGCCCGCAGCCGGAAGGTACTATCTCGGTGCCCGCGAAGAGTACGGTGATTCACCGTTGCCGACGGAACGGTTCGGCATGTACGATAACAGTGCCGACCACGGTCTTGAGGTTAGCGCAGGCGCTGTCGTTGACAATATCACCATTGTCGTCGAGCCGGTTCGGCTCGATTGAAAAGGAGAGAGACGTGAACGAGAAGAAAAAACCGGAAGTCAAGGAAGTCAAAATAGACATCCAGCTCGATGAAGAGATCGCCCAGGGGGTCTATGCCAATCTGGCGATGGTCAATCACAGCGATGCGGAGTTTACCCTTGACTTTATCTTTGTGCAGCCGCAGGCGCCCCGCGCCAAGGTCCGTTCGCGGGTGATTTCATCCCCGGCTCATATCAAACGACTGTTGCTGGTCTTGCAGGACAGTGTCGCCAAATACGAGCAGCAGTTCGGCACCATCAACCTCAATCACCAGGTCGCCGCACCGGAGGTTGAAGGTTATCACTAGTGAAGAGCCGTTTTTCTCTTGTTGCCTTTGTTTGCGCTGCACCGCTGTTGCTCGGCAGCTGTCTGGGGGTGCGTCCGCAGCTGATCGATGAAGATTTGACGATTGACAGCGCCGTCGTCTGGTCGGGGGAGATTCTTGTCCGGGGCGTGGTCACGGTCAAAAAGAGCGGCACTTTGACCCTCCTGCCCGGCACGCGGATACGTTTTGAGCGCTTCGATCGGGACGGCGACGGCATCGGCGACGGGGAGATTATGGTCGAGGGGGAATTGATCGCTGTCGGTACCGCCGCCGCGCCGATTGTCCTCACCAGCGCCGCGCCAAATCCGCAACCGGCCGACTGGAAATATCTCTATCTCGACTTTGCGCGGAAAGGGGAGGTTGCCCACCTGCTCTCCGAATATGCCTACAGCGGGATTCAGATCCACTTTTGTGCCGCCCGGGTGGTCGATTCGATCTTTCGTTACAACGTTGACGGGGTGCGATTTTCAACCGTCAGGCTGGAACTGTCGGGGAATCGTATCTATGAGAACACTCACGGTTTGCGCTACGAAGAACGACGGGGAACGGCGCAGATTCACCACAACGATATCCGTGACAACGAGATCGGCATCTTTGTCGTAACGCGTGCCGAGAACAGGACCGTGATCGAACAGAACAACATCGTTGGCAGTCGTCGTTATGCGGTCAAAATGGGGTTGAATCAGCACGCTGACATCAGCCTGCCACGCAACTGGTGGGGAACCACCGATCCCGCCGTGATTGCCGCATCAATCTTTGACCAGCGCAGCGATCGTGCATTGGGGCGGGTTCATACCCCTGAGCCGCTGGGCGCGGAAATCGCCCTGCACCCTGAGTGCCGCTAAGAAAATAACAGATTATCAGCAAGGAGGTTCGCTGATGGGTTACATCAGAACAGCGGGAAAAATTATTTTGACAGGATTGGTTCTGCTTGCCTTTCTGTCGGCGAGTGCGTGGGGCTGTGTTGGCAAGACGTTGGTGATCGGTGCCAGCGGAACGCTCCAGCAGGAGATCCTGGCCGAGATGTTGGGTCTGCTGATCAGTGAGCGTACCGGAACGACGGTCAAGATCGTCAGCTATCCGTCGCATATCGATACCCATCAGGCGCTGCTGAAGGCCGATATCGATCTGTACGTTGAGTACACCGGTGTTGGTCAGGTGACAATTCTCGGACGCGCACCGCTGGCGGACGCCGCTGCTCTCTATCAGGCGGTCAAGTCGACCTACAATCAGGAGTTGAATCTGATCTGGCTCAAGCCCCTCGGATTTGAAGCCAATGGGGTCGCACCGGAGGGTGTTCCTGCCCAGGCAGCACCGGTCGTCCGTAAAGATACCTTGAAAAAATTTCCGGCGCTGGCGCGCCTGATCGACAAGCTTGGCGGTGCCATTGATGGCGAAGCGATGGCAGGGCTGGAAAGAGCGGCGGCCGCTACGTCGCCGCGCGAGGCGGCCCGGAAGTTTTTGCAGGCAGGACGTTTTATCTGAATTGAGCCCGGTGATGTTGTCTGGCAGATCAACGGGGTAAAGGAAAGCACCATGCTTGATCGTCGTGAGTTTATTCGTCAGTCATTGCGTGCTGCGCTGTTGAGTACCGTGGGCGGTGCGGTGCCGATTCTGGCGCTCCCCTCCCGACCGGTGTTTGCAGCGGAAGGGTCGCTGCTGGCGGTACGCACCGGGAAGAATATCGAGCAGCTGGTGATCGATACCCTGGCGGCGCTCGGCGGGATGGAGAACTACGTCAAGCGCGGCGAGACGGTGGTGGTCAAACCGAATATCGGCTGGGACCGGACCCCGGAGCTGGCGGCAAACACCTCCCCCGAATTGGTTGCCACGCTGGTCACGGCCTGTCTCGAAGCGGGGGCGAAAAGGGTGCGGGTGTTTGATCGAACCTGCAACGATCCACGGCGCTGTTATGCCCAGAGTGGCATCGCCGCAGCGGTTGAAGCACTGCGCTCCGAGCGGGTGACGGTTGAATACATGGATCGTCGTGCCTACCAGAAACTGGTGATCAAAGATGGTCAAGAACTGCGTGAATGGGAGTTCTATCAGCCCGCGCTGGAAGCTGATCGGTTGATCAATGTGCCGATTGCCAAACATCACTCGATTTCAAAACTGACCCTCGGGATGAAAAATATTATGGGGGTGATTGGCGGCAATCGCGGCGTCCTGCATCGCAATATCGCCGCGGCGCTGTGTGATATCAATCTGGTCGTTCACTCCGATCTGACCGTCATCGATGCCACCCGGATTCTGGTGGCCAACGGTCCGCAAGGGGGGCGAGCGGAGGATGTCCGGCAACTCGACACGCTGATCGCGTCCCCTGACATTGTCGCGGCCGACAGCTACGCGGCAACCCTCTTTGGCTTTCAACCTCACGACATTCCGACCCTTGCCGCTGCCGCCAGGCGTGGTCTGGGGGGGATCGACCTGGCCCGGATGCGGCGGGTCTGAGATGCTGCGTACCAGCCGTTTGCGCCGCTTGCGGCAACTATCGCAAAGCGTCTGTCTGGCCCTCTTTGTCTGGCTGTTCTGGCAGACCGAATATCGCGGACTCGATGAACTCCCGTACCCGGTCAGTCTCCTCTTTCGTCTTGATCCGCTTGCCGCGTTGGCAGATCTGCTGGCACCGGGCGGTTTTGGCTGGGCATTGCTGTGGCCTGCGCTGCTGCTGGTACTTCTGACCATCCTGCTGGGACGGTTTTTCTGCGGCTGGATCTGCCCGCTTGGCGCCACCCTCGACGGGTGTGGGGCGCAGCTGTCGGCGTCTGGCCATGCCGTCGATTATCGCTGGCGACGGGTCAAATATCTGTTGTTGATCGGCCTGCTCGGCGCGGCATTCTTCGGTGTCCAGCTCCTCGGTCTCTTTGATCCATTGGCGATCTTTTTGCGGACGCTGACGCTGGCAATCTACCCGGCTTTCAACCTGATCCTGAACGCCCTGTTCGATCTCACCTACGCCCAGCCGGTGCCTCTTGTTGGTGACGCGGTCAATCGATCTTATCCGTTTTTTCGTGATCACCTGATGGCCTTTTATCAGCCCTATTATCAACTGGGAGTCTTTACCCTGCTGGTCTTTGTGGCGATTCTGCTGCTGGAAAAAATTGAGCGCCGGTTCTGGTGCAAAAACCTTTGTCCGCTCGGCGCGCTGCTCGGACTATGTAGTGGCCATGCCCTGTTGCGCCGCATACCGGCGGGAGCCTGTAACGACTGCAAGGTGTGCAACAGTGCCTGTCGCATGTCCGCAGCGGATGAGTCGGGGCAGCACAGCAGCGAATGTGTGCTGTGTCTCGATTGTCTCGATTACTGCCCCCATGAGCGCGTCGACTTTGCGTTCCGGCAACCCTCCGGGCGGCGGCCGGGGGTCGATCTGACCCGGCGCGGGGTCGTGGCCTCGCTCGCTGCCGGAGCTCTGTTTGCTCCGGTGGTACGTGCCACCCCGGCAGCGGTCAAGCTCGATTCTTATCTCTTGCGCCCTCCCGGAGCGGCGACAGAAATGGAATTTTTACAGCGCTGTATCCGTTGCGGCGAGTGTATGCGCGTCTGTATCGGCGGTGCCCTCCATCCCGCCCTCGGTCAGGCGGGCCCGGTCGGTCTGTGGACGCCGCTTTTGATCCCGCGTATCGGCTATTGTGAATACAACTGCACCCTCTGCGGTCAGGTCTGCCCGACCGGAGCGATCAAGCGGTTACCGCTGGAGCAGAAGCGCCAGACCGTGATCGGTCTGGCGGTCTTCGACAAGAACCGCTGCCTGCCGTTTGCCAAACATGAAGAATGTCTGGTTTGTGAGGAACACTGTCCGACCGGGTCGAAGGCGATCATCTTTGCGGAGCAGGACGTGTTAGTCAACGGCGAGACACGCCGCATCAAGATTCCGCAGGTGGTGGACAAACTCTGTATCGGTTGCGGGATTTGCGAGACCAAATGCCCGGTGGAGGGGACGAGCGCGATCCGGGTGATCAATCAGGGCGAAAGTCGGCGCAAGAGGGACGTGACGGTGGCGGATGGTTACAGCTGAGCGTTTGCTGAATTTTGGCGAGAAATTATAAAGCGCGGCGGCCACAGTGAGTGGCCGCCGCGTGGTCTTTAAGCTTTGGCTGACCAGTGACCATGCAGGTTGCAGAACTCACGCGCGGTAACTTTGTTTGCCTTGATCTGAAAGGTAGCGGTCGGTGCATCGCCCGGTTTCAGGAACTGGGTGTAAGCCTTGCCGTCCGCCAGCAGCTCAATCCACTCGATGTAATGTTCCTCTTGCATCGGGTGCGCGACACTGCCGATGGTGACCTTATAGCCGTCCGCAGTTTTTTCGATCACCGGGACATGTTTTTCCTGTGCGGCGTCAGTGGTGTTTTCACTTTGCAGTACCATTGCCTGATTACAACAGGCAAGAGCCCCCTTCCCCGCATGAACCACTTCAACAATATTCCCGCACACCGAGCACTTGTAAATCTGTAATTTTTCGCTCATTTATCTACCTCCTGAGTTGGCGTTGAATGATTTAAAATCGACGCGGGAAATTGTATCATAAATCTGTACCAGTGCAATGTGCGACATAATGGGCTCCACACAAACAAAAAGGCCCCCTTTTCGGGAGCCTTTTTGTTTGCTCAGTAATAAAATAAAGCAATCTATTTTACGTGACATTCCTTGCAGCCGGTCGGGCCACCCATTTTTTTGTGACAGTTCTTGCACTGCTTGTGATAAGCGTCTTTCGCTTTGGGCGCTTTGGTGCCGTCGTGACAGGTGGAGCACTTGGGATCGTCAGTCCCTTTGTGGTGACATGTGTTGCAGTCCGAGACTTTCCCCTGGTGTGCTGCATGCGGGAACGCAACATTGCCCGTTTTTGCTTCAAAGGTTATGTCGGCAGGACCACTAGCAAACGACGTCAGCGAAAAACCCGCAACAAAAACGGCCACCGCAACAAGTACCAACAGTTTTTTCATGTCATTGACCTCCAAAAGATTAGAATGGTTGAATTTGGGACAGTTTATGCGTTGGCCGATCTGCTGTCAAGAAAAATTTGTCTTCGTTAATGGTGATTTGCTGCGGGCTTTGGTGGGAGGGTAGATAAAACAAAGCAGGGATTCGTCATGCTCCGAATCCCTGCTTTGTTGATAGTGGAGCCGCTAATCCGAATCGAACGGACGACCTGCTCATTACGAGTGAGCTGCTCTACCGGCTGAGCTATAGCGGCGTGCAAGCGATGCAGTCAGGGTTCGAATGATTAGCATAATCCGCAGGGGGATTCAACCTAATTTTGATGGCATCGCAAAAAGTCCGGCCTCCGGCGTTACGCTGGTTTTTCAGGACCTCGACCTACCTGATGTAGGCCTTCGTCCCTGAAAAACACCAAGCCTTGCAGGACGAAATTTTTGCTTGGCCATCTCATTTTTTTTGCGAGTGCATCAATTCTGAATTCTCCTGCGTGGTAATTTGATCAGTTCGTCGCCAATTTAATAAAAACCTGCCGGTTTGCACGCTGTCCGCTCCGATTGCCGCCCATTCCCAATCATTAAGCGCCCGCGTTTCAGGCGGGCGTTGGTCTTGCCGCCAAAGCAGTAACATCGGCGACAAAATCCGCGATATCTGCCTCCGTTGTCTGCCACGAACACATCAGCCGTGCTTCCCCGCTACCGATAAACGTATAAAACTTCCAGCCGCGCACGCTCAATCCGGTCAGCAATGTTTGCGGCATGCGGACAAAGACGGCATTTGCCTCAACCGGGTGGACGACCTCAATCTCGCTGCAGCGGTGCAGTTGCTCCGCCAGTTTCCGCGCCATGGTGTTGGCGTGAACGGCGTGGCCCAGCAGTGCACCACTCTCCAGCATACCAACCCAGGGCGCGGCCAGAAAACGCATCTTGCTGGCCAGTTGCCCGGCCTGCTTGCAACGGTAGTCAAACTCCCTGGCCAGCTCCTTGTTGAAAAACACCACCGCTTCACCGACCGCCATGCCGTTTTTGGTGCCGCCGAAGGTCAGCACATCGACCCCCGCCTGCCAGGTCAGCTCCTTCGGCGCGACCTGTAATGAGGCCACAGCGTTGGCGAAGCGTGCGCCGTCCATGTGCAGGCGCAGGTTAAAGCGCGCCGCCGTGTCTTTTACCGCGTGCAGTTCGTTGACCGAATAGACGCCGCCGATCTCGGTGGCCTGGGTGATGCTCAACACTTTCGGTTTCGGGTAGTGGATATCGCTGCGCCGGGTCACCGTATGCGCTACGGCGTCAAGGTCGACCTTGCCGTCGCGTCCCGCTACGAGGAGGATTTTGACACCGTTGGAGAAAAATTCCGGCGCACCGCATTCGTCAGTTTCGATATGGGCCAGTTCGTGGCAAATAATGCTGTGATATGACTGACACAGCGCGGAGAGCGCGAGGGAGTTGGCAGCGGTGCCGTTGAAGACGAAGAAGACCTGACAATCAGTCTCGAAAAAGTCGCGCAGCGCATCGCAGGCTTTGGCGGTCCACCAGTCATCACCGTAGGCATCGGCCGTCCCTGAATTCGCATCATGCATCGCCTGCCAGGCTGCGGGGCAGATTCCGGCGTAGTTGTCGCTGGCAAACTGGTTTTTGATGATCGGTTTGGTCATGATGTGGCTCCTTGGCACTTTTGGTTGTTCACCACCCGTTCGCGGTGCTCACTGGAGATCACGAAGAACACCAAGTTGATCATCCCTTTTATGCGTTTTTTTCGTGAGCTTCGTGGTGAAATATTTGCCCATCTTTGGAGAGCCGCGCATCTTCAGCGAAGCACAATGTTTCCCCGTCCGGGGTCAACAACCGGATGCACCCGTCAGCGCTGCGTTCATAGGCTTCCGGGGTGATCGGCAACTTCCCTTTACCGCCAGGCAGATCGACCACATAGTGCGGAATTGCCAGCCCCGAAAGCGTTCCGCGCAACGTTCTGAGGATGCTGATGCCAGTTTCGAGCGGGGTGCGGAAATGCCCGACTCCGCGGGCCAGATCGACATGATGCAGGTAGTAGGGCTTGACGCGAATTTTGAGCAAACCGCGAAACAGTTCCGCCAGCACGGTCGGATCATCGTTGACGCCCTTGAGGAGCACTGTCTGGTTGCCAAGCACAACGCCGGCGTCGGCGATCTGGTTACACGCTGCGATAGTTGCCGCGTTCAGTTCACGTGGATGATTAAAGTGGGTCAGAAGGTAGAGTGGCGGATAGTTCTGGAGCAGGGTACAAAGGCGCTCGGTGATGCGTGATGGCAACGTCACCGGAAGCCGCGTGGCAAGGCGGATGATCTCGACATGTTCGATCCGCCGCAATTTGTCGAGCAACTGCTTGAGGAGCAGGTCGGGGAGGAGGAGCGGATCACCGCCGGAGAGGATCACGTCCTTGATCGCCGGGGTACGCGCGATATAGGCGATGGCGTTGTCGAGTTCGCCGAAGGTGTACGACATGGCGCGGGTGCCGACCTGACGCTTGCGGGTGCAGAAGCGGCAATAAACGCCACAACTCCCCGAGACCAGCAGCAGGGCTCGGTCGGGGTAACGATGAATAATCCCCGGAACTGGCGCATGTTCCGCTTCGGCCAGCGGGTCGAGTGGCGCGCCGTCGTCAATCAGCTCCGCCGGATCAGGGACGCACTGCCGCCAGATCGGGTCGCCCGGCGCCTTGATCAGCCGCAGATAATGTGGGGTGATGCTTAAGGGGTAGCGTTCGATCACTGGCCGCAAGGCGGCTACATCAACTGCAAAATGAGCGGCGAGTTGGTCGGCGGTGGTAATTGCCTGTCTGAGTTCGAGTTGCCAGTCTTCCATGGAGATATCTATCCGCTCAACGCTCGTTGCTTGAATTATGAATCTGATTCCTTCTCCGTCAAAGACTTTTCGCGGGCATAGGTGTTGCGCAGATGAAAAACAAAATGAGCCAGGACCAACAGCAGCACATTGCGCAACAACGCCTGCTGTGGAGAACTCTGAATGCTCGGCCCGAAGCAGCCGCAATCGATCTCCAGGCCGCGCGCCAGCACCGACAGGAGAATGAGGATGAAAAAAATCAGCATCCCGCCGATCGTCAGCGACGCGGCGCGAACCCGGCGGTTACAGATCAACAACAGCCCGGCGATCACCTCGATATAGGGGAGGGTGGCGGCGGCGAGATAATTCCATTGGTAGGGGAGCAGTTCGTAGCGGGCGATCTGCCCGGCGAAGACCGGGATATCGTTGATCTTGAGGATGCCAGCGTAAATAAAGACAGCACCGAGGAGCAGACGGCAGAGGTGGTAGGAACATTGACCCGTCCGTTTCATGGCTCGCCCCTTTCGATAGCGAACCCGGCGTCGCGCCACTCGGGGACTCCGCCCTCAAAGACCATCACCTGCTGATACCCCTGTTGCAATAATATCTGCCCAAGATCGAAGGAATCGGGACAACCGTAGCCGTTGCAGTAAATAATCAACGGTCGGTCGGACGGAATGTGTGCGCTGAAAGCATCAAGCCGCGCGTCAATCTCTGCCAGCGGCAGCGAAAGTGCGCCCGGCAAATGCCCGGCGTTAAAGAGTTCTGCAATCCGGGCATCAACCAGTACCGTGTCTGGCGTTGCGTTGCGCACGTCGGCCAGCGAGGCCGGTATGGGGAGTCTCTCCGCATTGAGCGGCACTTCACGCGAGGGTGGCGGGGGCAGTTCCCCTTTGAAAACAGCGCCGACCAGCGGGTAATTGAACGTCAGCCCGAGGAGAATGCCGCCACAGACAATCACCAGCGCTTCGAGGATCACCCGGCGCAGGTTGCTGTAATCGAATTTGAGCAAGGTCATTCGTCGGGGGACTCCATCGATTCGGGCGCCATTCCGGCAAGCATTTCACTCATGCGGCGGTTATCCCGCTCCAGTCGGTCGATGCGGTCGCGGCACTCGATGACGATGGTATTCAACTCGTCAAGTTGCAGCTCCTGATGGGCAAAACGGGTCTCCAGGTCAATAATACGTTCAATGATTTCGTTCATCTTCTGCTCCTTGATTGAGCGCCATGCTAGCAGATGTTCGGGGATCCCGCAATCCTCCATCATTGTCAGCAACACGTAATATGTCCGGAGTTGTAGCACAACATCTGTCCGGTTCATGATGGTCTCTACAGGAGGCCCTTATGAAACCGACAGCATTACTACAGGAGATCCGGAAAATGCGATTTGGTGAAACTTTCAGCATCTGGACCGAGGGTCGTATTACCCAAGAAGAAGCGGCCCATATGCTTGGCGTCTCGTCCCGCTCCTTTCGACGCTATATCGATCGTTACAAGGAAAACGGGATCGACGGCCTTATTGACAAGCGGCTATCTCAGGCTTCGGCACGCAAGGCTCTGGTCGATGAAGTACTGGCCTTAGCTGAGCGCTATCAGGAGCTCGATCTCGATGCTGCAGCGCCGCCTGCGCCTCGGCTACAACCGCGCCGCGCGCATGATCGAGAAGATGGAAGCGGAAGGGATCGTCGGCCCGTCGGACGGCACCAGCCGGCCGCGCGAGGTGTTTATCAGCAAGATTGGTGGGGATGAGTAGAAAGCACCCCCGCAGGGGATACTTTCTGGGTGCTTGCACACCATAAGAAAACGGGAGCTGACTCGAAATCTCAGCTCCCGTTTTCCTGTTCCTCTTACAGTCGCAATTACCAGGGGGTTACATCGTTCCAGCCGTCACCATAGCCCGGACTCCAGCCCGCACTGTTGTTTCCAGCCACCCGATGGCAATTCTGGGCGGATGTCGTGTTCGACCAGGTCCGTAGCCAGTTGTCAGGGGAACTTGTTAAACTCAGAGTAATTTTATTATTGTTCTGATTGCCAATTGAAGGTCCACCATCATCGGCATTCTCATCCCAGGTGTTGTGTCTGGTATCGAGGCAGTTAGTAATCATCAGTCGTGGCAACCGCGAGGCGTGCGGGTTATGGCATTTGGAGCAGGAGAACTTGTGGTACTGCGAATCAACCGTTGCTTCGTCCACGCTCGCGCCCCATTCGTAAAAGCTACCACCATAAGGTTGTGTGGCTTTCGAGGCTTGGCTGCCGTCCATGCCAGGGGCATGTTGGAATGAGCGGCCATCGGTTCCACGGAAACCGTAACCGACACCCGAACCATGGTTTGCATAACCCATGTCCGGCTTCGCCCCTTGTGTGTCAACACCGCTCGGCGCCCGGTCGCTGGTATAGAAGATATTGGCAGCGTTGACACCAGTCCCCCCTATCACAGCATTGGAGTGGCCGTTGCTGCCAACCCAATCGTCGCTGGCCGTGCCAAACTGGTTCATGTTGTCTACATCAGTACCGTGACACAAAGTACACAGGCCCGCTGATGAAGCCAAGGTCCAGCCCGTGGTCGGGCCCCCATTGTTCTGGTCGATCTGGTAGCCGCCGTATTCGTTATTGAGCACAGAACCGCGCGGCACCGGCCCCCATTCGTACTGACCGTAAACCGTCCCGCTCTGCGGCGCTCCGTCCTCAAGGTACGGGTTGCCCATCCAGTTGCCACGCAAGTAAGGCGGCCCAGAGGTCGTATCGCCAGTCGCCAGGTTCAGCTCATGCACGTCATGACAGTAGGAGCAGCGGATATCCTCTACAGCGTCCAGACCGGGAGACAAAACCTCGCTGTTCACCGAATGCGTCGACTGGATGGCACCGGACTTGTAGGAAAACAAGCTTTGTGCACTGCTCCAGGTGGCGACGGCAAGACCATCATCGCTGACCCATTGCGGAGCAGTCGCCCCGGATAAGGTTCCAGTGTTGTAATTGCTGCCAGCACCATTGGTGTCAGTGTTCAAGCCCCATTCTGAAACCCCGTAAGAATCATGGCAGTTCCAGCAGATCTCAGCCTCGGTAAGACCGACCGCATTGTAGATACCTCCACCACTGTTCCCCAGAGAGATCCCGCCCGTTCCGTAAGAGATGCCAACAGTGTTGTAATTCGTAATCAATACTGTGCCGCTGGTATGGTCCGTATGGCAGTTCTCACAGGTAAATGTTACGCCGACACTGTTGTATATCGTATTTGTTGAATGGGGGCTCGAAACGCTGATCGCTTCAGCACCGACACCGGTGCCGTCGTGACAGGCCCGGCAATCCCCCGCACCGGCAAAACCGCCGTCATGGCCATGACAGGCCGAGCAGTCCTGGTCGGCATTGTGCGTCTCGCCATGACAGGCATTACATACGCCATTGATACCCGGAACCCTGTTGTAATCGTCAATCGCAGTGTTGTAGACCACCTCCTTCAACGCCCCGAGGCCGGTCGCCACCCGCTTTTCACGAATCTGCGGCGAGAGGAGGCTCACAGGTGGACTGCTGTTGTAGTCTTTGAAAAGACCAACCAATTTGATGTTGTAGGTTCCGTCACGATTGGTTAGACTGGTTTCCTCGCCGTTGTTGTGAGAATTGTGGCAATCGTTGCAGGAGATATAGCCAACCTCGGCCGAGTCGACCCCGGCCAGGTTGTGCGTCATGACCGTCAGGGTGGAAATCCCGCCCGGGCCATGACAACTCAGACAGAGTTCTTCGGGGTTGGAAGAGATATCTTGCAGTGCCCCTCCCGCAGAGGAATGAAGATTATGGCAGGTCGCGCAGCCATCGTAGTTTAAATGCGCCTCCAACAAAGCGTATGCCGGCCAGACAAAGCCCAGGACGAGAAGAATGGTGACCAAAGAGACTTTGCATCTATCCACAGGTGAATATCTCATGGCAAAAGACCTCCTTCCGGAATCACCTCGACCCTGTTGAGCAGGTTATTGGTGACATACAAAGTCTGCGTCAGGGGGTCGATCGCAACGTCCAGCGGCAACCGCAGCGGAATGTCACCCGTGCCGTAGCTGTAAGGCTCTAGGTAACCGGGCGCATCGGGTTTTTTACGTAATACCAGCACTTCTCCGCGCAGGCTGTCGGCAAGGAAGATCTCGCCGTTGGCGTTGACCGCCAGCCCCTGGGGACGGGAAAAATCACCGGAAATCGTCTCAACATAATTGCCATTCAAATCATAACGCCAGATGCCTGCATAATATGTTCCTGGACTCATCATGCCTCCTCCTTCGGTGCCGACACCAAAATCGGAGACCAGCAGCGTGTTGCTGTTCGGGTCGATGGCGATCCCGGTCGGGAAGTGCATCCGATCCTGGCCAAAGCTCCGGAGAAAAGCGCCATCGGCAAGGTTATAAACGCGAACTTGTTTGTTGCGGGAATCCGTCACGTACACTTGATCGCTAACAATCACCAGGTCATTGGCTGTGCCGAATTCACCGATCCCTGAGCCCAGCAGATACAAAAGTTGACCATCATACGTATAGCATCCAACCGCACCTGGCACATCCAAACCAACGAAAACCCTGTTAGAGGCAGCCCCGATCGCCGACATCTTCCTGTTGGCCTGAATGGCCCCCTCCCGCTGAGTAGAGTCAGGGTTAAATATCGGGATATTGCCACTATTAGAGGAGCTGACCAAAAGCTGCCCGGTTGGCGCCAGGGCGATCCTTACCGGACTGAACACAGAAATTGAGTAAGGTTGCCCATTATAAGAGATATTGACTATCAACATCGCGGAACTTGCATCCCCGTCTTCATCTTCAATGAAGTAGCGGAAAGATTCCATCAATCCTACCGGAGGCACATCCCGGCTGGGCGGCGTATAGCTGTAGGTCCCATCGGAGTTAACGGTCAGGGATCCACCGCCAGTCGTCGTGAACGCGCTCCCCAGTGAGATCGCTGTCCCACCCTGGTCGGCTGAACTCACCGTGGCAGGGGCGTCCCCGGGATCGTCGTTCGTCAGCACGTTACCGGTTACCGCCGTGCCCCCTTCGACCGCCGATACCGTGTCGTCCACGGCAGAAGAAAGAAGGTTCGTGTTTTCAACCTGAATCGTCAATCGTGCGGAAGCGGCATCGCCGTCCTGATCCGTTACCGTGTAGTTGATCGTCTCAACCAGACCGACCGGAGTAACCGTCCCCAAGATTGGCGGCGTATAGCTGTAGGTCCCATCGGAGTTAACGGTCAGGGATCCACCGCCAGTCGTCGTGAACGCGCTCCCCAGTGAGATCGCTGTCCCACCCTGGTCGGCTGAACTCACCGTGGCAGGCGCGTCCCCGGGATCGTCGTTCGTCAGCACGTTGCCGGTTACCGTCGTGCCCCCTTCGACCGCCGATACCGTGTCGGTGATCGCGATCGGCAACAGGTTCATTTTCTCGCCGGTTCGGGCGAAATAGACCTCTTTCGCGACATCAAGGGCAACAGCAATGGTGCCCGCCACGATGTCGGCGAGCAGACCACCGGAAACGGCCTGGCCGGCGGCAAGGGCTCGCTCGAACTCGGAAACCGTCAGCTGGCAAAGCCGAATCGATGTGGCCAGCCTGTCATCCAGCGAAAAATCCGGACTGACCTCAGCGAGGAACTGCGACAAGAGCTGCCCGTCCAAGGTGTCCTGAACCAGGCTGACCGCATCTGCGAAATAGGGGAAGTTAGTCTCGTAAGGATTTACCTGGTCAATGAATTTGGGGATCTCCAGGAATATGAGATAGACCCCGGCGGCCAGATTGGCCTGAAGTAACTGCAGGGCCTGTTGATCGATTTTGCCTCCGGCAGCGACAAGCCCCTGCATGGGATCCCGGAACAGACCGTCTCGCTGCAGTCCCGGCAAACCAGAATTATCAAGAAGAGTGATAAGTTCGTCCGGGGTTACCTTGTTGGCGAGGATCGTGGTCAGCGGCGAGACGACAAACGGTCCCTTCTGCCCGGGATCGACTCGACGCAACAGTATCCCCGTATAGGGCATCCCACCGTGCACACCTCTTGCCGAAGCTTGCAGCTTTATGACGGAACCGACTGAGATTTCATCGGGAAAGTAAAATCGGCCCTGACTGTCGGATCGCGTCGAGTTCGCCTGCAAGACAGCTTGGCCGTCTGCGGCCACCTCTTCGAATAGTGCACCAACAATATACGGATCTACAGCGATAGCTGCATTCGATCCGGACGAGTTTTTCTTGAAATCTGTGGAATCCCTGTCAGCACAGCCGGTCACCATGCTTAAAAAAGCCGCCGCCAACATCCCAAGGAACACAAAGAACAACCTGCGAAAGACCATGACCGTTCTCCAAAATGATGATGAAATTTGTACTGACCAAATAGAAGCCGTGAAAGTAATTCCTGAATCAGTGAGTTTAAAATAGTATATTTCCTCAGGTTCTTTCGGTCCGGGAAAACAACTCAGACGGACGGTACGACACTTAAAATGACTCGCGAAAATGACACCGAGAGGAAAACCAGAGATGCGAGTTGCTACCTCACTGATTCAGGGCCGAGATTCGCGCATTACGCTATTTTCATAAGAAGACCTCCATCTTCAATTGTAACTGAATATAGTTAGTCTGTAAATCCTGAATCAGTGAGAGGCAAGCTCGCACCTCTCAGGTTTCACCCGCGAAGTCATTTTCGCGAGGGATTTGCCGCTTAAATCCGTCAACCGAGGTTGTTTGGTCGGTCAGACGGAACCGTTCTTTG